>JAFGIX010000006.1 GCA_016929395.1 Candidatus Zymogenus saltonus | reverse complement strand
GGGGGGGAGACCGTTTTGGTAGGGCCGGCCGATGGCAGTCTGGAATCCGAAAAGGTCGTGTTGAGATTGCCTGATTATCTGATTGACAGATTGCCTTATTAACTGATTGACCGATTGACAGATTGCCGGTTGCCTGTTGTCAGATTGCCGGTTGATTATTGCGTGATTGATATATGGTCTTTTTTCGATCCCTTTGGCCATAAAGGGGCAACAGACATTCCTGAACGGGCCAAAAAAATATAAAAGATTTTCAGATTTTTTGTTTAATACTTTTGGAGAAATAAAATGAAAAGATTAACGTTGCTCCTCCTGATATTCTCCCTCGGGGCCATCCTTATCGTCATCGCCCCCGTCTTCGTATTCGGCTTCAAAGTGATCGGAAACACCGGCCTCTGTCCCAACGACTTTATGGACATCCTCCTGTGGGCGCCCTTCATGGCCGTGATGTTCCTTCTTATCTCAAAGGAGGTGGTCGAATCGGGGGGAAAGGCCGGGGTCCCCTCCCTTGTGGTTCTTGTGCTCTTCGGGATGATCCTCTTCGAGGGACACGGCATTCACTTCGGGGCAAACGCCATCCACAACATCCAAGATGGTGGAGAGGAGGCTGGCAAATTGCTCTCCGACGTCATCTACTTCTACGATGAGTCGCTTGGGCACTGGCTCTATGACATCGGGTTCTTCGGGCTTCTGGGAACCCTCTTTGTTATGGAGCTCAAATCGACGGACGGCGAGAAGATAGTGGGGGGAGAGCTTTCCGTCCTCCTCGTCTCGGCCCTCCTCTTCGGGTTCTACGCGGCCTCCTCCGCCCTGGAGGGCCAGACCGCCTACGAAGTGCTTGTCTACTTCGTTTTGCTGATCGTAATCTCCGGCATCGTCTCCCTCAAGGGCGTCCGAAAGATAATGACGAAGAGGCTGACCCTGTTCCTCTGTAGTGCCGGAGTCGTCATAATTGTTGCGTACACAATATACTACATTATCTTCGGCGGCCTCATCGAGCCCTCGGAGTGGATGTAGCCTCAACGGCCGTTGTCGTCGAAAAGGCTCCTGCAAATGATAGGGGGGGTTTTACCACAAAGGGCAAGACGATAAAAAAAGGGGGCGGATCTTATGACCGCCCCCTAAATTTATGACCACGGAGTGGAGATCGATTAGTCGATTGGGATCGCACTGGGCTATCCGCGGGGGGATGCTGACAGGGGGATTAAGCCTCCCTTAGTGAAGATCTGCTATTCCTCAAGGAGGAAGATAATATCCATATTCACCCGGTACTCCTCGATCTCGCCGTCTTCAACGTGTATCCTGAACTCCTTGACCTTCAGCCCCACGATGTTTCTCAGGGTGGAGGTTGCCCTCTTCAATCCCTTCTTGATGGCGTCGTCGAAACTGACGCTGGAGCCGGAGATAACCTCGGACACTCTGGCAACTCTTTCAGACATGTTATGCCTCCTTTTAATTTAGGTTTTTACTAACCTGCTAAGATATTTCGGTTTGTTCAAAAAAACGGTTTAATTTATTTCTCAAGCCTTGGCGGGAAAATTGGGCTTAAGCCGATCACATCCAACCATAAAGAGTTTGACCCCAATCTTAAACAAAAGAGCCTCGGCGGTGATACCGCAAGAATATTTAGGCCCCCTTCCCGTTACATGTAAGGTTCAAGCTCCTCCTCGGACATCCCGAAGTAATGCCCGATCTCGTGGAGGAGTGTTATGCGGATCTGCTCTATCAGCTCATTCTCCGTATCCGCCAAGGACTCGATATTCTTCTGGAAGAGGACGATCTCGGAGGGCATCACGGGGCCGGAGTAGAAGGAGCTGACGGCCCCGAACGGCACGCCCCGAAAGATGCCCAGGAGCATATGCTTGTCGTCAATCCCCACGGACGCTAAGTCTGCCCTGCTCGGATAGGATTCCACCGAGATTACGAGGTTGTTCATCTTCTCCTTGAACTCGTCCGGCAGCTCTTCGAGCGCCCTGTATATATAGTAGTCGAATCTCCTCTTCATCTTACCGTACCGTTTATGGTCAGCTCCTCGAATTGCCCCCGGTATCGCACGTATCTATAGTAATCACCCCACGAGAGGAGCTTTATTAGGTCGAGGTAATAGATTGTTGAGATCGGCCCGCCCTTGCCTCCGGGGGAGTCCGTCGGGTGAACCATTATTTCGGTCACCTCATGCTCCAGCTCCGGCGGGAAAAAGTGAAAGTTGCCTACGATATATTCATCCGGGTGGGCGATGCCCCTCCTATCAAGGATTTCCGTCATGTCCGAGAGCCTCCCCTCGATCGGAATATCGGGGTGGGAGAGGAGGGGGGTCGTCTTGGAAAGCCTCATATATTTGAAGCCGTTGATGGCTGATAGCTCGACGAATTCCTTGAAAAACGGGGGGAGGGTGTGAATGTGGAAGTGGGTATTGATAAACGTAGGGGCAAATCCGAGATCGAAAAATTTCCTTATCTGCCGCCGGCATTCCTCGATAAATGCGGCGACGGTGGAACCTTCCGAGACAAGCTTCATCAGGCTCTCTTCCCTCGCCCCCCGCCACACGGCATCATCAATCCCGAGGAGCCCGCTCACATCGACGTGGAGTCCCACGGTAAACGCCGGGTTCTTCTCTGCGATCATAACAGCGTTCTCCACAAAGTCCCCGTCCACCATAAGCGACGCGAAAGAGAGGGCGCCGGCCTTAACGCCTATCTCGACGCCCCTGTTTATCTCTTTTGAGAGGCCAAAGTCGTCGGCCACGATCATTAATCTTTTCATTCGAAGAATTTTATCGACACGGACATTTTCTGTCAAGGCCTATAAGGCATTTATACACTATTTTTCGTCTCGGAGAGCAAAAAAACGGCCCCGTTTTTTATTCGGATCGCTTTTCGTAAATTTCTTGACAAATCGCCCTAAACAGATTAGGTTAGGCATGACTAATTGAGAAATCCCTCGATTAGTTGATGAGTAGAGACCCCGTCGGATATAAGCATATAGGGGACATAGTGAATGGGGTATATAGGATATATTTGATGGCCAATCGAAGCATTGAATGTCATTCCATTAACCATTCCCTATATATATTGTTGTTCCCGTCAAAACGGGAATCCAGGCGTCTCCCCGCGAAAGCGGGGAACCAGAATAATATTCACTGGATTCCCAATCAAGTTGGGAATGACAGCATAGATTCCCGGCCAAGTTGGGAATGACAGCATGGATTCCAAATCGAGTTGGGAATGACGTAATACGATGTGTGAGCCGAAATTATTTTTTAACTATCAAGAGCGGAGTGTTAATGAGTGACAGAGAAATAGTTATCGTGGGTGATGTCCACGGGGAGTTCGAGGCGTTGTCGAAGCTGGTCGGTCCAGAAGACACCCTTTTCATTGCCGGGGACGTCCTGATATTCATGGACTTTACGGATTTTTCCAAAGGCATTCTCTCAAAGGCCTTCACGATCGACGAGTTGATCGAAGGGCTGAAGGAGATGTCCGAGGGAAGGCTCGACAGGGTAAAGACGGCCTTTATGGAGATAACCACGCCCGGGGAGGAGCGCTACGAAAAAATCCTCCCCTTGATAGAGGAGGAGTATGAAAGATTCTCAAGGTCTCTTGTCTGTGAGACGTATATCCTCTACGGGAACGACGATTACCCCGACATATTGAAGGAAAAGGTCTCCGGCAGGGCGGAGATAATCGAGAGCGGAGTCGTCAAGGCCCCGGGGATCAATGTGGCCCTCGTCTCCGGGATGCCCGGCGGCGATCACGTGCCGAAGTTTCCGGGCATCGTTTCCGCCGAGGTTTACGGCAGAAGGCTTCTGGAGCTTGCCCCAGCGGATATAATCATCACCCACGTGCCGCCCCACGAGGAGGTGGAGAGAACGGACGGAAAGCCGGACGAGACCAAGCTGACCTACGACACCATCGCCAAGAGGAACGAGCCCTCCAGCGACGCCATCACCAAATATATAAACAGGCACAACCCGGTCTACTCGTTTTTCGGCCACGTGCACAACCCGAGCGTGATAAGCGCGGAGATCGCAAGGACCCAGGCGGTCAATCTCGGCTTCTTCAGGTTGAAGAAGGAAGTCACGAGGCTCAACATCGAGACGATGAATATCAGGAAAGTGGGAATATGAAGCTCCTCTTTTTCGGCGTAGTCGTCGGCTCCCCGGGAAGGGAGGCGGTGGCGCACTACATAGAGAGGCTTGAGAGGGCGGGGGATAGGCCCGATCTCGTTATCGCCAACGGTAACTACGCCGCAGGCGGGGCCGGACTTACCGGGGAGAAGGCGGACGAGCTCTTCAAGGCGGGGGTGGACGTCATAACCACCGGCGAGAACGTCTGGGATCAGAAGGACCTCCAGTCGGCGATCTCAAATAGGCCCGAAATATTGAGGCCGGAGAACCTCCCTGAGGGGAGCCCCGGAAGCGGCGTATTGATCAAGGAGGTGGGCGAAAAGAAGCGCAGGGTGGGAATAGTCAATATCGTCGGCTATTCGTTCATGGGCAGAGTCCTCCCGGAAAATCCCTTCCCGAAGATACGAGGGTTGATAAAAGAGGTAAACAAGGAGACGGATATTATTATCGTCGACTTCTTCGCCAAGACCACGGCGGAAAAGGTCGCCATGACTATACACCTCGACGGGATGATCTCCCTCCTTTGCGGCTCCGGGACCCTCGTCCAGACCGCCGATGAAAGCGTCAGCAGGCTGGGTACGGCGGCTGTAACGGACGTCGGCATGGCGGGGGCCGCAAACTCCGTTCTCGGCTTCGAAAAAGAGAGGGAGATAAAGAAGTTCAGGACGGCAATAAAGGCCTTCTCGACCTCGGCCAAGGGGAAGCCCCTCGTAAACGCCGTCTTGGTCGAGATTGACGATGCGAGCGGCCGGGCGGTGTCGATCGTCAGAATAAACGAGGTTCTCGATATATAGAGACATACAATACAGGGTTTCGGATTTATTTGGTGGGGGAACGAATGGACTCTTTTGACTACTTCCAGTTGATTAATCTATCAATATTCTATCTCATATTTATCGGCAGAATAGTTCAATTGATTCTCTCTGGAATAAATCCCATCGTTTTGGGGACGGAAAGGGGCAGGGTCAGGGCGTATCTTGAAAAGTCTATCTTCTTTGGGCTTGCCCTCTGGACGTTCGAGGCGGTGTCCATATGCCTGGGGCTTGAATTCCACCTCTTCAGTGACTTGCGCCTTTTCTCCATAATGCCTTTAAGGATTTCAGGAGTAATCTTGGAAGCCGCCGCAATGATCATATTTGTCTTTGCAGTCTTCTCTTTCGGCCGCTCCTGGAGGGTGGGGATCGACACGAAGACGGCAGGTAAGCTTGTGACGGGGGGTGTCTTCTCTGTTACGAGAAATCCGATATTCCTCTTTCTAAACCTGTTTTTTTTAGGCACGTTTCTGATATATCCCACGATCTTCTTCGCCGTTTCGGCCTTTGTCGTTGTATTGGGCAATCACTTGCAGGTCATCCAGGAGGAGAGGTTTTTGGAAAAACAATACGGCAAAGAATACCTCGAATACAAGAGAGATGTGAGGAGGTACCTGTAGGCGGGGAGCCGGGATAGTCTGTAATTATCTGCTTGAGATGGTCTGGCCGGCGGATCCATTTGTGAACGGGCGGTTTATAAAGCAATAGAGACACAGGTACATATCTTCAGGGGGAAAGGGAGACGAGGGGAGGGGGGAAGGGAGGGAGAGGGTGGTATTCGAGTCTTCCGATATACAATGCATCTATTTTATACAAAAACCTAAAAACGTCACCCCGACTCCGTTTCAAATCAAAACTGGAATCAGGACATATTGGTTGAAGTTTGCCGTGTGTCGAACCTTTGGCGGCGAAGGCCCATTGAGCCACCCGAAAAAAAATTCGGGATTCCCCCCCTTAAATTTAACGTCGAAGTCAACGTAAAGATTCGGACCGACCGAGGGCGGATCGCTTGCTTAAGATGTTACCTCCCGTCCTTGATAACTTTACACAGCTTTGCCGGGAAGTTCGATATAATCCCCGAAACTTCGAGATCGATCATCCTCTTCATGTCTTCCTCGTCGTCCACCGTCCAGACGTTGATGAAAAACCCCGCATCCTTGATGGCCTTGACGGTGTCCGCCGTCATCTGGGCGTGCTCCGGGTGAACGCCGTCGGCCAACGCGCTCTTTGCCGGAGTGATGTGGTCGATCAGCCCCGCGTTGTAGAGGATCGCGGTTAATATCTCGGGTTTCATCTCCTTGAGGTTTTTTAGAAGCAGGTGATCGAAGGAGGAGATTATGACCCGGTCTATCATGTCGTAGCTTTCGAGGGTGGAGACCAGCTTTTCGCAGATCCCGTCGTATTTAACGGGTCCGCTCTTTATCTCGATATTGAGACAATCGACGCCGTCTTTTGTGAGCTCGATAAACTCCGCTATGGTCAATATCGTCTCCGGGCCCATCCCGGGCCCCATCCACGAGCCGAAGTCGAGCTTTTTCAACTCATCGAGGGTGAAGTTTACCACCCACCCCTTTCCGTTGCTGACGTTGTCCACCTTCTGGTCGTGGACGACGACAAGCGCCCCGTCCTTGGTCATGTTGATGTCGGTCTCTATGAAGTCGATGTCATATTCCATGGCGGAGAGAAAGGCCCCCTTAGTGTTCTGGGGCTTTACGAGGGGATCCCCCCTGTGGGCGATGGCCAGGGGCGGCTTCTTTAACAATTCTTTAACGTTTTTGGACATACGGCATTCCCCTTATCGAGAGTTCTATATGGTTTTTAAAAATTGTTCGCTAAGTGTATTGATGTGAAAAGCTGCCGGCCCCCGCTCTTAAATACCATTTTGAGCCTTGGTATGTCAACTCTAATCTTAGAATTATCGGGATGATTTGTATGGTGGTCAATATGAACAAAGACCGTTCTGAACGGGATACGCCGATTGTTACAAGACGATTTTTTCAAATAGATTTCCCTCTAAAGGTATGAGTGGAGGCCCGAAAGGATATAGTTCACTCCCAGAAAGGTGAATATCACCGTGAAAAATCCGACTATCGAGAGGACGGCGCTCCTTGTCCCTCGCCACCTCCCCATGAGCCTCAGGTGGAGGAAGATGGCGTAGACTATCCACGTTATCAATGACCACGTCTCCTTCGGGTCCCACGACCAGTACGAGCCCCAGGCGTAGTGGGCCCATGCGGAGCCTGTGATTATTCCGAGCGTCAGAAGGGGCATCCCCGCCATTATCCCCCGATAGACGAGGTCGTCGAGGGCCTCCGGCGGCGGAAGGACTCCCTCCTTCCCCTCTTTCTTGACAAGGTACAGGACGGCCGCGACAAACGAGAAGGCGAAGGCAGCGTAGGCCATAAAGCAGGTCAGGACGTGGATGGTAAGCCAGTTGCTCTGGAGGGCCGGAACGAGGGGACTTATGGCCCGCTCCACATCCGGGGAGAGGGAGGCGTAGCCCAGGGCCAGAAGGGGGAGGGGAATCATGAATACGCCTAAGAATTTCCTCTTTGTTGCAAGGCGAAAGACGAGGTAGACCACGGCCAGCAGAAAAGAGAAAAATATGAGGGACTCGTAGAGGTTGCTCAGAGGCACGTGGCCCCAGCCGATCCTGTACGACTCGGCCCAGCGGAGTATCAGCGCCGCCCCGTGGGCGCTGCACCCGACCGAAACGGCGATGTCCCCGGCAGTGTTGAGGAAATTCCTCTTGAACAGGAGATGTAGGATAAAAAGAAGAAATGCGAGGCCGTAGACGAAGGTCACGACGCTTAGAATATGGGAGCTCAGCATAGATTTTCCTCGATCGTTTTTACCAACTTGTCAAACCTCCCCGGGAAGTCCCCCTTTATCCTCCCAGGCGAGCCGCAGACCTCAATGGACAGGGCTTTTTCGCCTTTACCTGTTCTCTCGTCTATTACGACCTTGAATCTCCCCGACATGGAGAGGAGGGGAAAGGTAAAGCCGATCGATAGGAGGATAAAGCCCGTCCATACAAGGGGAAGTCCGGGCTCGTAGCTCGCCGATATGCCGGAATAGGGGATAAGCTTGTAGCTCTTAAGGACGAAGAGGAGGCCGTCCTTTCCCCTGCCCGCTGGGCCGGCAAGCTCCGGGGGGTCGGTGTTCGCCCAGAGTGCGGTCATTTTTTCCCCCTTGACGACGATGATGTGGGCCGCGGGGCCTCGGTTTTCGTAGTTGTCGAAAAACTCCGCAAGGATAACGGCGATTCCGAGATCTTCGATAGGAACGGGCACCATGTACGGGGCCTTCCCCTCGAAGAGTCGCTTCCCGTCCTTGTCGTAGATGGAGATCACGGCCTCTTCAAGAGAGTTTCCGAAGTCCGACTGGTAGAACCTGATGCCGTCGAATTTGGCGGGGTGGTTTACGGTCAGTGCGGCGTCGACTTCGCTTCCACCCCTCTTGAATCTTATATCGCTTCGGTATTCCTTCGGCGTTCCGTCACTGTAGCTTTCTATCGTGAACTTCTCAAGGGCGACGTCAAAGTCGAGCTTGTAGATATGTCCCGACCTCACGAAAAGCTCGTTGGACGAGCTTCCCTCGGAAATGATCATCTCGCCGGAAAAGCCGAAGAGGGAAGAGACGAGCCCGCCTAATATAATAACGATTATGCTTATGTGGACTACGAGCGCGCCCAGAGAAAGGATCGGGTGCGGCTCCGAGAAGAGCTCAATTTTTTTACCGGCTCTTTTTTTGACCACGCGGTGAAAGGGCCGGAGGGCGTGGCGGCCCAGCGCCTTTTTTACCCTCAGGACGCATTCTTCGCTCGGGACCCCGGACTCGATTTTCTCGGAGTGGGAGTAACTCCTCCTCCTTATATCCCTTGACAGGGCGTCCCTGATCCTCGCCGGAGCGAACTTGAGCGTGCAGAGCGTGAGGTTCGTGATGAAGAGGGCCAGAAGGGCGTTGAAGTAGACGCTGTGGTAGATATCGGTGATGGAAAAGAGCTTCAGGATCGAGTATAAGCGATCGCCGTACAGATCGATGTAGGCCGTCTCCGGGAGGTTCTGCCCCACAAGCGTGCCGATCCCCGCCACTATCGCTATGGTCGTCAGGATTACGACCGTAAACCTTATGGAAGAGAGATATTCGATCACCTCCACGACTACGGATTTTTCGGAGGGCCTTTTTATCGTTTTTTCGTTTTTACCGTTATTTTGGGACATGGCATGAATCGCAGGTGAGATTTAGCTTTTCGTTTCCGGCGACGATCTCCTTCTTGTGGCATCCGATGCAGAGCATGTGGAAGGCCTGATGGTGGTTCAGCACATCCTCCTCTTCCTTGACCTTGTGGCACTCGGAGCACTTGCCGGGGGTGACGAGCCTGTTCGACGTGTGGTGGCAGGTCAGGCAGTCGGCGCCAACCTCGCCGGTCTTGCCGTGGTTCTTGTGGGTGAAGGTCACAGCCTCCTCGGTCACGGCGTAGTCCTTTAATGTTATGACCTCCGGCCCCTCGTCCACCGCCTTTTGGGCGCGGGAGACGACTATGCCAAGAAGGGATGCCGTCAGGACTATGGCCGAAATAAGGAGGATGCTTCTCAAATTTCTTCCGGTATTAACGGTTCCATTTGATTGGCAATTCCGGTCGGTCTTTTCTATGTTTTTGCCTTTTTTTTGGGTCATAGTCTATACTGTCATTCCCAACTCGATTGGGAGTTATTATACTGTCATTTCCAACCCGGATGGGAATCCAGAAAGATATTTTGCCCCCACATACGTGGGGACAGGCTGGGTTCCCGTTTTTCGAGGTGTAAGAAATCACCCCAACCCCTGCTGGCAAGCCGGATTGCCTGTGCCACCCAACGCCGGGTGTCTATACTGTCATTCCCAACTTGATTGGGAATCCAGAAAGATATTCACTGGATTCCCGCTTTCGCGGGAATGACATTTAATGCTTCCACTATATATTAAGTGCCTGCAATGCAACGAGATTGCTTCGTCGCTTCGCCTTTCAAAAGACAGGCCTTTTATATTAGGTATTCCTCGCAATGACGGCCGATTAGGACTCAGCTACTTCTTCAGCTCCTCGCAGGCATTATCGATCCCGCCGGCGCAGGCTTTCTTGAAGTCGGTCCTGGCCCTCTCGATATTTCCCATCGCCTTGAAGGCCATTCCCCTGGCGTAGTAGGCCGGAATGAGATCCGGGTAGATGTTTAAAGCCCCGGTGAAGTCATCCGCCGCCTCCTTGTATCTCCCCAGGGAGCCGTATGCGCTTCCCCTCGCGTAGTAGGCCTTGGCGTATCTCGGGGCGATTTTTACAGCTACTGTGTAGTCCGCGATCGCCTCGTCGAATCTTTTCAGGTCGCTGTATGCGTTTCCCCTGTTGTAGTAGGCGTTGGCGAAGTTCGGCGAGATGGTTATCGCCCTTGTGTAGTCGGCCACAGCCTCCTCGTGTCTCTTTAGATCGCTTAACGCAAACCCCCTGGCGTTGTAGGCCCAGGCGTAGTTCGGATCGATCTCTATCGCCTTGTTGAAGGCGTCGATCGCCTTTTCTATCTGGCCCCCTTTCCCGTACTCGAGACCCTTCTCGACCCAGTCTTCCGCGCTCTGGGCGACCGCCGGGAGGGGCGCCAGGAGGAGGGCGCTTATAAGAAGTGTTACTATTAATCTTATGTTTTTCATTATAACCCGATTGCTTCATCCGCCTATGACAAGAAGACAAGGGGCTTAAGCCCCTTGTCTCTGAAGAGGCCTTTGTCCGCCACTCTCGCAATGACGATGTTTTTTTATTTATTGCTTAATAGCACTCTTCTTGTCAGCGCCACCGGCCGCGGTTTGGAAATCTACTTTATCGACTGCAGCCTTTCTTTTAAAGGATAATAGATCATTCCCCAGGGGGACTGGATATCGTTGTAGAATTCATCAGGAAGACTGAAATATTTCTGTGTGGCAATCCATCTGATCTCATACCCATATTTGACTACCTTTCTTTCGTTGTATATTTTTACCGTGTATCGCCACTCATCACCACGACCAGCATTCTTCCACTCGGTGACTATATAGCCCGCCTCCTTGTCCATCGTGTTGATCGCCGCTTTTTCCGTCAGGACGTCAAGGACCGTCTTCCATATGCTCTCAAATTCGCTCTTATTCGTCGGGATCTCCGTCCAGTGGGGCCATTCCGAGACCGTCATTGTCGTACGGTATGTTTTCGGGGCGGGAGGTGGGGGTGTTGCGCATCCGAAGATAAGGAGCAGGATTATTGCCGACATTAACAATGGTATCGGTAGACAGCAGGACTTCATTGGCTTCATGAGTTCCTCCGCAAAATAAAGTAATAAATGGGAAATCTTGGAAATTATATGCTCGGACGATTCAATTGTAAATATATTTTTCAATCGACAGGGCGCATATGTTTCTTATCTCTTTTGATTATAAGCCAATCCCGGCTCGACCGGGAACTAATACCGTCATTCCCAACTTGATTGGGATTTATTATTCTGTCATTCCCAACGCGATTGGGAATCCAGAAAGATATTTTGCCCCCACATACGTGGGGACAGGCTGGGTTCCCGCTTCCCAAGGGAATGACACATTATTCTGGATTCCCGCTTTCTAAGGGAATGACATTTAAAGCTTCTATTGGCTGTTAAGTATTTACATAGTAACCCGACCACCAACCACCGGCCCCCAACAACATAGTGAAATCAGCCGAGCTCCTTATCCGCCTTTATCACCTTCTCCCTCATCTCGTTGCGGTATTCTTCCAGCTTCTTTGCGATTTTATCGTCCGACACGGCCAGTATCTCCGCGGCGAGGAGCGCGGCGTTTTTCGCCCCGGCGGCGCCGATCCCCACCGTGGCCACGGGGACGCCCGGGGGCATCTGCACCGTGGAGAGGAGGGCGTCGATCCCCGCAAGGCTCGACGAGGCGATGGGGACCCCGATCACGGGAATGGTGGTCATCGAGGCGACCACTCCCGCCAGATGGGCGGCGTAGCCGGCCCCGGCGATGATGACGGCGACGCCATCTTTCCTTGCCCCTTTGGCTATCTCGCCGACGACCTCCGGCGTCCTGTGGGCGGAGGCTATCCGCATCTTGTTAGGAATTCCGAGGGAGTCAAGGATCTTAACGGCCTCCTCCATGACATCCCTGTCGGATTTGCTCCCCATGACGATCAAGACACTATTAGACATATTTCAATCCCTTCGCCCCAATATCCGTTCTGTAGTGGGCCTCGTAGAAGTCGATCTTGTGGACCGCCTCGTAGACGCGGTCGATGGCGTCTTTGAGGTCCGCCCCCATCGCCGTGACCCCCAGGACCCTCCCGCCGCTCGTGTTGAGATGTTTTCCGATGTAGGAGGTTCCCGCGTGGAAGACCACGACGTCCTTCATCTCGTTTGCCATGTCGATGCCGAATATCTCCTTTCCGATCTTGTATTTTTCAGGGTAGCCGCCGGAGGCCATCACGACACAGACAGAGGGCCGGTCGTCCCACTCGAGGGTCATCCCCTTCAGGTTCCCGTTTATCGTGGCGAGGAGTACTGGGGAGAGGTCGCTCTTCAGCCTTTGGAGGAGGGGCTGGGCCTCGGGGTCGCCGAAGCGGGCGTTGAACTCCAGCACCTTCGGCTCACCTTCCTTTATCATAAGCCCGGCGTAGAGGACGCCAGTATAAGGCGCTCCCTCCGCCTTCATACCGTTGACGGTGGGGATCATCACCTCGTTCATTATCTTGTCGAAGATCTCGTCGGTCACCACCGGCGCAGGGGAGTAGGCTCCCATCCCCCCGGTGTTGGGGCCCTCGTCGTTGTTGTAGATCGGCTTGTGATCCTGGGAGGATGCCATCGGGATTACCGTCTCGCCGTCCGTGAAGGCCAGAAACGACGCCTCCTCGCCGGTGAGGAACTCCTCTATGACAACCCTGTCTCCGGCGTCGCCGAATTCCTTCTTTATCATGATTCGGTCTATAGCGTCGTTCGCCTCCTTTATAACCCTCGAGATGATCACGCCCTTTCCGGCCGCCAGGCCGTCGGCTTTTACCACGACGGGGGCGCCTATCCTGTTGATGAACTCCTTCGCCTCATCCGGATCTGTGAACTCCTTGAAGTCCGCCGTGGGAATGTTGTATTTCTTCATCAGATTTTTGGAAAACGATTTTGATCCCTCGATTTGGGCAGCCGCCTTATCGGGTCCGAATATCTTGAGCCCCTTTTCATTGAAGAGATCGACTATCCCCTTGGTCAGTGGCGCCTCCGGTCCCACTATCGTGAGGTCGATCCACTGATCGTACGCAAATTCCGAAAGTCCCTCGATGTCATCCGTAGATAAGGGAACGTTCTCGCCGAGCTTTGACGTCCCTCCGTTTCCTGGGGCCGTAAATATCTTGGTGATCGCATTTTCCTGGGCGAGCTTCCACGCAAGGGCGTGTTCCCTTCCTCCGCCTCCCACTATTAAAACTTTCATCGTCCTGTACCTTATTTATCGTTAGTGTCTGAAATGGCGTTTCCCCGTAAATACCATGGCGATGTTGTTTTTGTCCGCCGCCTTTACGGCCTCGTCGTCCTTGATGCTTCCCCCGGGCTGAACGACGGCGGTGATTCCGGCCTCGGCCGCCGCCTCGATGCCGTCCGGCTGCGGGAAGAAGGCGTCGGAGCCCATCACGCACCCCTCCGTGGGGAGCTGGGCCTTCATCCTGGCGATCTTGACCGAATCGACACGGCTCATCTGTCCCGCGCCCACCCCCACGAGCTGTCCCACCTTGTTATCGATTCTCGCAAATACGATGGCGTTGGACTTGACGTGCTTTGTAACCCGCCAGGCGAGTTCCAGGGCGGCCCACTCGTCTTCGGTGGGGGCGCGTTTCGTCGCCACCTTGGCGCCCCTTACTCCCATGTCTATGGTGTCCCAGTCCTGCACCAGGATGCCGCCGTGGACGCGCCTCAAGTTAAAGCTTGCTTCGTCGCCGACCTTTCCCGCCGGAGCTACGATCAGCCTCATGTTCTGTTTAGAGGCCAGGATGTCCCTCGCCTCCTTCGAGAAGCCGGGGGCCACGATGACCTCGAGGAAGGTCTCGACCAGTACTTCGGCCGTCTCCTGATCGACCTCCCTGTTGAACGCAACGATCCCGCCGAAGGCCGAGATCGGGTCAGTCTCCCTCGCCTTCCTGTAGGTCTCGACGAGCTTTTGGCCCCCCACCGCCACGCCGCAGGGATTGGCGTGTTTTATGATGACGGCGGCAGTGTCGTCGAACTCCCGGACCACGTCCATCGCGGCGTCTGTATCCATTATGTTGTTGTAGGAAAGCTCCTTTCCCTGGAGGACCTCGGCCGACGGGATGGTGGCGGGATAGGTCTCATTGTCCCTGTAAAAGGTCGCCTGCTGATGAGGATTCTCGCCGTATCTCAGGGGCTGAACCTTCCTAAACTGAAGCGTCAGGCTCTCCGGGAAGCGCACCCTCTCGTTGTTTTCGTTAAGGGAGGTGAGATAGTTGGAGATGGCCCCGTCGTAGGCCGCCGTCCTGACAAAGACCTTCTTGGCAAGATCGAAGTTGGTCGCCTCGGAGACGGCGCCGTCGTTCTTCTCCATCTCGGCTATAATCCCGTCGTAGTCGGCGGGGTCTTCGATGACCGTTACGTATTTATAGTTCTTGGCGGCGGCCCTGATCATCGTGGGCCCGCCGATGTCGATATTTTCAATGGCGTCGGCGATCTTGACATCGGGATTGGCTACCGTCTTCTCGAACTGGTAGAGGTTCACGACGACCATATCGATTAAGGTCATATCGTGCTCCCTGACCTTTTCCATGTGCTCGTCGTTGTCCCTGATTGCAAGAAGCCCCCCGTGAACCTTGGGATGAAGCGTCTTCAACCTCCCGTCCATCATCTCGGGAAAGCCGGTGTACTTGGATATGTCGGTGACATCGAGTCCACCCTCGGAGAGAAGTTTCCCTGTGCCCCCGGTGGAGATGAACTTCACGCCCATCGAGGCCAGCTTCCTTGCAAATCCCAGCAATCCGCTCTTGTCAGATACGCTTATCAAGGCTGTTTTAATTTTTGCCATTAAAATATCCTCCTACGGTCAATTCACATCTTAATATTAACATGAACAGAATAGAGAGTCTAACTCCTCTTGGAATAATTGACGAAGAGGATGAATCCTCCGTCTTGATATTTATATTTTATATTCCACATCTTTCAATACACTTGCCCGCCGCCCCAATCTTATTTTTATCGGCCTCTTTCCGCTCACGGCCTTATATCCGTGACACTATTCAAATTACGATGTCCTTAAATGCCAATGGCCGTAGGGCCGAGGGGGAAAACCCGAATTTTTATACCAGTTTTAAAATGCAAAATCAAGGGGGAAATCGAACAAAGCTACTCGCCGCCTCCCTCCCTTGAAAGAGTCATCATCATCCTTATGATTATACCCCCCAGCACCACGACCATCAGGACTATCGCCCCCCAGAGTATCCACGGGTGCCTCTCCGAGAAGGGCACATCGTCCGTCGTGGGGATGTAGTCAGGATTCTTGTCGATCTTCCCGAGTCTCCATTGGGAGATGGATTCCGTGTCCACGTAGGAGAAGGTATCCTCGATGTCGTAGTAGGGCGCGCCGGCCGTGCGATTGTGGAGATAGAGGAAATAGGAGACGCCCGGCTCCGCAAGAAGGGTTATCTTTTTAGGCGTCCCCATGACCTCGACCCCCTTTATCTTGAGGGGCGCGTCGTCCCTGTTCTCGATAATTACCTTGAGGTATCTCGCCTGAACTTCCGGGTATACGAGGGTCAGCCTCTCCCTTGAAAACATCGTCGTATTGATACTGTAGATGTGGTCGTCTAAGACTTCATCGTAATTGTTCGGATCGTCGACGTTGCCTGCGAGGATATGGAGGTCGCGCCTGAAGTTTCCGGCTTCGACCTTCAAGGTTATGGTGTCGGAGGGGATGTTCTTGTACTTGAGATCGATTACGGTCTCCGTTGTCATCTCTTCTCTGTTCTGTTCTATCTTTTTTATATCCGATTTCAAAGTTGTCGTCTCCCCCTTCGTTTCTTCCGCGATGGAGATCTCCCCGCCGAGGCCTTCGAGGGGATCCTCACCATCGTCCCATATCGTGACCCTTAGATAACGGTAGTCCGTCGTCGGGTATGATACCTCGGTGCCGGAGGCCCCGTGCTCCGTGGTGAAGTCGAAGATATATGCATTGTCCTTGATCGTCACGAACTCCCGGTTGTCGGGGGAACCCTCGATGGTCACCCTCCTTGTGAAGTCGGTGCTCGTTGTGGTTATCCTAAACCTGTTCGTCTTGAAGTATTCCCCCCCGAGGTCGAGGGTGAACGTACTGCTCTTCTTTGGGACATATGTCCTGTTAATCACCTCGGCAGAAAGCGTCTCGGATGTAAACTTTCTCGTGCTGTTCCAGATGATGTAGGGGATCTCCTTTCCGCCGGCGGAGTAAATCCTTATGTCGGAGAGGTCCCCGTTGGACTCATCGTAGACCGCGGGCGTTATGTTGAAAAAAACGTATCCGGTCTTTTCCCCCTGGATCGGGGCCTTGAGGGCGAATCGGGACGGGGAGACGGCGCTCGAGATGCCCGTGGCAAGTGCCAATATTGCCGCAACCAAAAAAATCAGAAAGTAATGTATAAAACACCTATTTCTTTTCATATTCTTCCCCAATTATGGTTACTCTTCGTCTTCTGTTCCATCGCCCACCACGGCCTCTATGATCTTGTCCTTGTAGCGGGTGTAGAGGAAAGAGACCGAAAGTAGGATCACCCCCAGGCCTATGAAGGAGACGATGCGGTACACCTGCTCCAGTCCCGACAGGTCTATTATAAAGACCTTGAAGATCGTGATGCCGAAGAGCGCAATGGCGAATATCCTCGACGGGGTGTGCTTTCTGATGAAGCCCAGGATAACGAGGATGATCGAGTAAACGGCCCAGATTCCCGAGAGGGAAAGCATCTGGGCGTACTGGAGGGCGGAAAGCCTGTCCGCGTACGCCGGGTTGTGCTCGGCCGGCCACGGCCCCATCGCTACTATCTTGCTCTCGAAGAGGTCGTAGGACTCCACCGAGAGGGTGACAATCAAGAGTACGTTTGCCGCGATAAAGAGGATCGTGCTCATCGTCTTTCTCTCCTTCGGGTCGATTACGCTTGAGTATGACCTGCCTTTGGAGTAATACAGCAGGGCGACGAAGAAAAGGATGATGGAGACAAAGAGCGCCGTGAAGAACCTGTCGTTCAAAAACGGGTAGAAGGAGGGATCTCCGATATCGATCCCCGGAAAGTCGAAGATAAAAAGCCTCCCTATGGTAAAGGTCAAAAGGCCTACCCCCGCAATCCTCATCCCGGTGCTGTTCAGCCTGATCCCGATCCACGTCAGGGCCGCGGCCTCCACCGCCCAGCCGATGGTTACCCAGTTCTTGTCTAACTGTATCGGTATCATCAACACAAGGAAGGTCAGCGCCGCGGAGAGAAACGTCAGGATGAGCCGCCTGTCCCCGTAATTTCGCCAGTGGGTCAAAAGCCCCATGCCGAAGTAGACGGCGCCCATGAATCCCGCAAAGAGTCCCATGAACTCTTTGTAGTGCTCCTTCAGGTTGAAGTAGCTCGTGCCGAAGAAGGTAAAGGCCGTGGCCAAAACCAAGCCGAGGTCGAAGAGGGTGGTCTTCGTTCGGTGGACTATGTTGTAGAAGAAGGCGAGGGATGCAAAGATCAGAAAGAAGATCGTCAGGAAGAGCTGGGTGGACTCCACGTCGGTTTTAGGGTTGTAGCTCTGCCCGGCCCAGATGCCGAAGATTATTACGGTTGCGACAAAGGCGAAGAAGTTGAGATACTTCCAGTTCTTGAAATAGGCCAGCACCAGGATGCCGAGGTCAAGGAGCACAAGATAGGCGAGGGTGGGAAGCTGCTCCAGGTCGCCGTGGTGGAGGATGAGGGGGTTCAGGAAGCCCCCTATGAATCCAAGGGCCGCGATGGCCGAGGCGTCGTACCTGACCGACAACATTATGGAAAAAATCGTTATCAGGACGATCAGGAAAGAAGCGCCGGTCTGGGAGATTATCGAATAGTAACCGGCCGCGGCGAATATCGAGACGTACAGGATGGCGACGCCGCCCCCTACAACCCCCTGGGAGTAGTACTTGTATTTCTTTTTCAAAAACTCCCCCCACCCTATGAGGGCAAGGCCAACGATAATCCCCAGAATGACCCTCCCCGTCTCGCCTATCCAGTCGTTGTCGAAGGCGTACTTGACGAAAAACGCCATGCCGATGACCACGGCCACCACCCCTATGCGGTTGAGCCACTTGCCCCCGATCTTAGCCTCGAGGGAACCCTTCTCGATCTTTTCCGCCCCCTTCCTCTTCGGCGTCTTGATCTCCGGCGGCGGCATTTTCATCTCCGGCCCCCCGGGTGGAGGCGGCGGAGACGGCTCCGGCCGCAACTCCTCTCGTTTGATCTCCGGGGCCGGCCTTCCCTCCAGGGAGTTGACCCTGGCGTCCAGCTTCGTGATCTCGCCCCTGATAGCCTTCAGCTCCTCGAATATGAGGGTGAGCTTGCCCCTTTCTTCCTTATCGTCATTCATGGCGTGTTCCTATAATTTAATCCTGTAATTTAATCATGCAATTTAATCCAATATTTTAGTCCTAAAAAATATCCAATATCTATCTGACAATATCAATTAATCGGAAATATCTGATCAAAAAATTTAATCCTAAAAGTTTAATCGGAAAAGGACAGCCTCTCTATAAATATGTCGTTGAACCGCTTGTCGGAGGAGAGCTCGATGTAGTCGATCGATTCTGCGAGCTTTTCGATTCCCTCCCTGGCGGCGGTATCGACAACCGCCTCGACGGCCCCGGTCAGGGCCGCGTCCCCGACGAACCTGATTCTGTCTCTGATTACCTTCGGCAGAAGCCCCACACCAACGATGCTCTCGGGCTTGAGAAAGTTGCCGAACGCCCCGGCGATGAGGACCGTCTTGATCTCCCCCCAGCCTATCCCCATCTCGGCAAGGAGGATCTCGGCGCCGCTCCTGATGGCCCCCTTTGCGAGCTGCACCTCCCTGATGTCCTTCTGGGTTATCCCGATTGACCTCCCGTTTTTACCAATATCCTCGTGGAGGACGAACTCGGTGACCGAGCCACTCTTTTTTATCCTCTCGGAGAGTCGTTTGGAAGCAATCCCTTTCTGGATGCGGCCGCTCTCGCCCACTACCTTGGCCTTGATCAGCTGATCCACCGCATCAAAAATCCCGGAGCCGCAGATACCGGTCGGGGTTTTATGGGCGCCTCCACCGTTGTCCCCCTTGACCTTAAGCATCACCTTATCCCCCTTTATCACGACCCCCTCGATCGCCCCGAAGTCCGCCCTCATGCCGTCCCTTATCTGGGAGCCCTCGAAGGCTGGGCCCGCCGCCGCGGAGCAGGAAAGGAGCCTGTCTTTGTTTCCCAGGACTATCTCACCGTTGGTTCCGATGTCTATGCCGAGGATGATGTCTTTAGACTCGTGGATTCTCGAAGACCAGACGAAGGCGAGGGTGTCCCCGCCAACGTAGCCGGAGATGACCGGAAAGACGTACGCCTCACCGTCCGGGTCGATATTGAGGCCAAGCACTTTCGCGCTTTTTCTCACCGCCTTGGTAAAGGCGGGGGTGAAGGGGGCGTGGGCGATGGGGATCGGATTTATCCCCAGAAGGAGGTGTTCCATGGTCGGATTTCCGGCAAAGGCCGCCCCCTTTATTTCGATCGGTTCAACGCTCAGGTTTGCCGTTAGTTTGTCGATTAGCCCGTTTACGGCGTCAAGCACCAGTTGCTTCTGATGTTCGAGGGCCTTTTCGTCCTTGGAGACGGCGTTTATCCTCGATATAACGTCCGCCCCGAAGGTCGTCTGGGGGTTGAGCGCCGAGGCGTGGGCGATTATTCCCCCAGTTGCGCCGGTGGCGGCGTCTCTCCCCCCCACGACGGCAGCGGCGATGCTGGTCGTTCCCACGTCCACGGCAAGAAAGAGCCCGCCGGCCCTCTGCTCTTCGCCCAGGCCGGCGACATCCATCCCCTCCCAGGCGCGGCCCGCCCCGGCAAGGCGGGAAGACGGGGGGATCGTGACCTCGATATCCGCCGTGACGATAACCCGGCAGGCGAGGCGAAGGCCCGATTCCAATGATTTGTCCGAGAGAAAGCGCCTCTCGTCGTCGCCGGGGACCATCGCGTATGGAAGGCCCGCGCTCGAGGGAGCGCCTTTTGGGGCGACCTTGACGATGCACTTCCCGCACCTCCCCTCGCCTCCGCAGGGGAGGTTGAGCAGAATCCCGTTTTCCTTAAGGAGATCAATCAGGGGGGTTTCCGAATCCGCCTCTATCGAGGTACCCTCCGGCAGCAGATCGATCCGCACCATTCCCATCTACCTTGCCCTCTTTTTGTGATAGAAGGGAGCGTCGATATATTCCCAGTCGTCCGTTATCTTCTTTATGTAGAGGTGGTGCATGATTTTTATGGTCTCAACGCCCTCGTCGTCGAGTCCCTTGTTGTAGAACTCGAAGAGGGGGAGGTAGTTCCGCTTGAAGCTGTCGTCGTAGAGGGGGAGGGGATAAAGGGCGGTGCTCTCTTCGAGCCCCGATTTGTAGCTCCTGCTGTTGTAAAAGGGGAAGAGGTATATCCAGAGTTCGTCTTCTCCCTCGGTGTAGTCTGTTTTGATGTACTTATTTATGAGCATGAAGCGGTAGGTGTCCATCGTCTTCGTCGGCGATGTGAGGTGTATGTCTTTGAAGACCGGGTACATCAGGTATCTCGATATCTCCGTCGCCTCGCCCTCGGTCCTCGTCTGGTATTTGAAGATCGGGGCGAACTCGGTGACGTCAAGGACATCCGACCTCGCTATCCTGAGGAACGGCCAGGGGAGGTCGTACTTCTTGTAATTGAAGTTTGTGTCGTAGGCGTAGGTGAAGAGGGGCCAGATGATCGTCGTCGTCCGGGAGTGGGGCGTCCACTGGGTGCTGTAGAGGGGGATTATGGAGGTGTCCATCAGGGGATTTTCCGTGTCGAGGTACCTCCCCCGGAATGAGACCAGCGGGAGGAGATAGAAGGTGCTGTACTCCTCCCCCGTTATCTCCTCGTGGCCCCAGATGGGGAAGAACCTAGCTCCCCACCCGCCTTCACCCTCGGTTGTCCTGACGAGGGGCCAGAGGTAGTTGTTCGACGTGAAGCCCTCCTCCACGGTCCTGTAATAGAGGGGCCACATGACAAAGAGCATGTCGTCCCTGCCGAACCTGTCCTTGATGGTTCCGTAGAAGGGGAAGAGGCCGCCGTACAGCTCGTCATCCTCGGAGCGTCCCCAGAAGAGGGGGAAGTAATCATGGGCGATCCTCTCCTTGTCGTCGGCCAGGTCGTGCCTTGCGTCCCTGAGGATTGGGAAGATCCTGAAGTTCTTATCGTCGCCCCGCTGCTTGTATTTCCCGATGGGGTAGATGAAGTCCACGACCGTGGTGTCTTTTTTGTCGTCCCTGTGGTAGTAGAAGAGGGGCCTGAAGCCGAACTCCTTTGTGCCGGCGTCCGTCTTGCGGTAGTAGAAGAGGGGGGTGATTATCGACAGTGTGAGGGAGCCCTCCGCCTTGTCGTCGCTGTAGTAGAAGAGGGGCCAGACGTTGACGTGACCTCCCTCGACCTCGGAATCCGGTTCTGTGTCATTACCCGCCTCTACTTCGGTTTTCTCGACCGGCCCGTCGTTTTGGGCAACCATTATTTCGGTTTTGGAGAGATGGGACGCGGCTTTATCCTGGGGCGTTACTACCGCGCCTTCGCCTTGGGCCGATATTGGAAGAAGCAGGGCAAGGATTAATGCCGCCGCCGGAGAGATTCGCTTGAAAGTTTTTATTGAAAGGGCATTGTTAATCTTTTTTATCATCGTTTAAGTGTAACTCAAATAGTGGATATAGTCAATATTGTGAACATGGTCGATTCGGCCAAAACAGCGTGAACGGGTTTGATATTCAACAGGGCCAACGGGGCAAGCGGGGCGATCTGACATTATCTTCAGCGGGGACGACGGGAGTAGCATTCATATTACAGACGAGGGGTGTGACGATGTCGAAAGGACCCCCGCAAATGACCAAGGATCAGGTAAAAGGGAGATTATGCAAAAAATGCCTGCTGAATGGATAGCCCTAATAAACCACTGCCGGCCCGTGAGAACCTAATAAACGAGACCCGAGTCCTCTCCGAATTAAAAGATAAGCCCGAATATCGTCGCCATTACGGAGATGGGGGTTTGCTCCTGAATCCCCTCCGCCGACTTCCTGAACTCGCGCATGGCGTTTTCCGCCTCTACGTAAAGGGTCTCGTCGTGGGCCAGGCGCCCAAGGGTTCCCTCCCCCTTTTCCATCTTATCGGCGACGTCTTTCAGCGCCTTAGTGGATGTCTTGACATCGTTGTAAATGGTGTCGTCGTTAATGAGCTTTCCGATAGTGCCGTTTCCGCTGTTCAGCTTGGTGGTGATGTTTGACAGATTTTCGGTGGAGGATTTGATGTTTGCGATGATCTCCTTCAGGTCCTTTTTCGTCTCATCGGAGCCGAGGACGTCGCTCAGGTTCCCCGACATGTCCTTGATGTCGTCCGATATCTCCTGGACGTTCCTCATGACGTCGTTTAAATCGACCTCCGGAATTACGTCCGTTATCGTTTCTCCCGATTCGAGCCTTCCGGTGTCGGGATTTCCGGGGTAGATCATGACGAATTTCTCCCCGAGGGCGCCGTAGCTCTTTAGCTCCACCTTGGCGTCCCTGTAGATCTCCACATCGGGATCGATGTCCATCGTTATCTTCGCCTTTTTGCCGTCCGTCGTAAGTCCTATATCGGTTACGCTTCCCACCTCGACCCCCGCAAGCCTCACCGGGCCGTTCATGTCGAGGCCCGCAACGTTTTTAAACTCGGCGTCAAGGGCGTAGCCCTTTCTTACCTTGAACTTGTATTCGCCGACAAAAAGGGTGATGACGGTTAGAATCGCAATTCCCACGATAACAAAAATACCCACTTTGATTTCGGTATATTTGCTGTCCACAGTAAACTGTCCTCCTATTAAATACTATGGAAGTATCCTTACTTTTTTCGATTTTCCCTGTAAAGGGGGTAAAAGTCTCGCTGAAAAACCGGAGCTTATCAGTGCCACCCAGCCGAACTCGATTCATGTTTATACTGTCATTCCCGACTCGATTGGGAATCCTTAAAGATATTTCACCCCCACATACGTGGGGACAGTCTGGATTCCCGTTTTCCAAGGGAATGACATATTGTTCCGACCACCGCTTCCCAAGGGGATTACATATCGTCCCAGCCCCCAGCTCCTCAAGGGAATGAGATGTTGTCCCGCCCCCCCGCCCCCCAAGGGAATAACGAGTTGTCCCAACCCCCTTTGTCAGCGATGCTCCAGATCAAGGTCTTCGAGGCTTCCGTTCACGAATTTGGAGACGAAGGAGTCTTTTGACTTCTTCAGCTCATCGGGAGTTCCCTCGGTGATGATCTTCCCTCCATAAAGGATTGCGATCTTATCGGCCACCCTAAGGGTCATCTCTATATCATGACTTATTATGACATATGTATTTTTATGTTTCTTGTGTGTTTGTATTATCAGTTTAGAAATCGATTCTTCCGTGATCGGGTCGAGTCCGGCAGTCGGCTCGTCGAAGAGGATGATATCTGGATTCGTAACAAGCGCCCTGGCAAGCCCGACCCGGTTCTTCATCCCTCCCGACAGTTGCGACGGGAGTTTTGTCTCCATGCCGGCGAGACCTACCTGGGAGATACGCTTCTTTACCTCCTTTTTTATCTCCTCCATGGAGGTGTTTCCCCTCTCCACCAGGGGGAAGGCAACGTTTTCCCAAACGGTAATCGAATCGAAGAGGCCGCCGCCCTGAAACAACATCCCAAAGTGCTCTCTTACCTTGTCAAGCTCCTTTTCGTTAAGTCCGGTGATCTCCCGGCCGTTGACGTATATTTTTCCGCTGTCAGGTTTTATCAGGCCGATCATATGTTTTAAGAGAACCGACTTCCCGGCGCCGCTCCTTCCGAGTATTACGGTTATTTTACCCTCGGGGATTGTCAGGTTTATGTTAATGAGCACCTTTTCTTCCCCGAAGGATTTGTTTAGGCTCTCGATCCTAATCATATTTTTTTTCTTGCCTCATATCCGATAATCAACTGAACATGATCGCCGTTAAGAAATAATCGCTGATGACTATCGTCACACAGCTTACCACGACGGCCTTGTTAGTCGCTGTACCCACGCCGGCGGCGCCGCCCCTTGCGTTGAATCCGTAGTAACAGGCGATCAACGTAAAGAGGAGTCCGAAGAAAACTGATTTGATGATTCCGTTTGTAAAATCCTCCAGGTCAAGAATTTCATATACCCTTCCCATAAAGACTCCCGCGTTTATTCCCAAAAGCTTCACCCCCGCAAAGTAAGACCCGAGAAAGCCAGCGAGGGAAAATATCGACGAAAGTATGGGCATCATTGTAATCCCTGCGATTATCCTCGGGACAACAAGGTATTTCACGGGATTTATCGACATCGAAACGAGGGCGTCGATCTGCTCCGTTACGCGCATGGTTCCGAGCTCTGCGGCCATGGCGGAGCCCGCCCTTGCGATTACCATGAAGGCGGAGATAACGGGGCCCATCTCTCTAGCCATGGCGACGGCAACTGTGCCCCCGACCAAGCTCTCGGCGTTAAAAAGCTTGAAGCTCAGGTAACCCTGCAGGGCCAGGACCATCCCCGTAAATACCCCGGTGAAGAGCACTATGTTTATCGACTTAACGCCCACAAATTCCATCTGGCGCAAGATATTCTTAAACCTGAACGGGGGAACGAAGGCCCAACGGGCGGCGTCGAGAAGCAGGATCGTAACCTTGCCGATCTCGGCCAGCTTCTCGTTGACCCATCCCCCTACGGTCGATAAGAACCTCAACATATCGGGCTCCTTATCTTGTTATTACAATGGCATTGTCAAGGGACATTTTTTCTGTATTTCTTGTTATACTTTTTTAATATATGATATAGCATATAATACAAATACGCAAGATATGCAATAACTTTTTTAAGCTCTTTCAAAACACACCGTCCCAATCATCAGGAGGAGGATTGGAGATGGCCTCCCTTATCCTGTCGATATAGAGGGATGTGGGGACATCCTGGTGGTATTTGTTGCTCAAATCCACGAATATTTTAAGGGCCGCTTCCCAGTTTCTTTTTCTCGTTTCCTCCAGGCCCCGGTGGAATGCCTCCGCCATCTCCTCTCTTTCCGGATTAACGCCCTTTCTCCCGATCATCTCGTATATCTTTACGGGAATCGTCTTGCCCCTGACCCTGACCAGATCGAGCTCCCTGACCGATATTTCGTCCTTTACGTTTACGTAGGTGTTTTCGGAGATGAGGATTTTCGTGTTGTATACCTTGTTGAGATTTTCAAGCCTTGACGCCAGGTTCACGTTGTCGCCCAGAACCGTGTAGTCGAATCTCTTCTTGGAGCCCATGTTCCCGACTACGGCGTGCCCGCTGTTTATCCCGATGCGTATCTCGAGTTTCGGTCTGCCGGTTATCTCCCATTCCTTCTGGAGCTCCATCAGCTCGGCCCTCATATCCAAAGCGGTGAGGCAGGCCCTGAGGTGGTGATCCGGCTGCGCCAGCGGCGCCCCGTAGACCGCCATTATGGCGTCGCCGATGTATTTGTCCAGAAGACCCATGTGACTGAAAACCACGTCTGTCATCTTCGTCAGATACTCGTTCAATATCTGAACCAGGTCTTCCGCCAACAGGCCTTCCGAGAGGGAAGTGAAGCCCTTGATATCGGAGAACAGGACGGAAATATCCTTTCTCTCGCCTCCGAGGGTCAGCATCGAGGGGTCTTTCAATATCTCCCTCACAACGGACTCCGAGACGTAAAACTGGAAGGCGTTTTTTATCTGGCGGCCCGCCCGCTCGACCGTTATGTAGCGGATCAGTGTCAAGACCGTATAGCACAGCGCTATGGTCAAAAGGGGAGGGAGTATGGCGATCCAAATCCCCATCTCACGAAATAAATACTCGGCGGTGATAGCCCACAGGCCGGTAATCGCTATGGCTACAAGGGCGCCGCGCCAGGCCGAGACCCTGGGGGTTACAAGTCCCATGACTGTCCCGATCATAATCACCACGAGGAGGTTGAAATAGGGTGACCAGGGGGGCACCGAAAGAAAATCCCTGTTCAGGATATTGTCGATAATATTGGCGTTGACCTCCATCCCCGGGAAGTCGCTTCCCATTGGAGTCACCCTCAGGTCGTATGTCCCCACCGCCACGGTCCCTATGATGGCGATCTTGTTTTCCAAAACCTCCTTGGGGACGCTGTTTTTTAGGACGTCGTAAAACGAGTAGTGGGGGAATGTCTTTACGCTGCCCCGGTAGTTGATCAGCAGCTCCCCCCTGGAGTCGGTGGGGATCTCTATGTCTCCCAGGACGATCTTGTATGCACCGTCCTCGGATATATATATCTCAGGGGCCGGGGCTTCAAGGTAGGCCCTTGCCATTTCGAGGGCCAGGGAGGGATAAAAAATATCCCCGCACTTCATCGTCAGGGGCGACCACCTTATAGTTCCGTCGCCGTCCGGAAAGACGTTGAAGTAGCCGAATCCGTCGGCGGCCTCCGATATGGCAGGGATGTTCGGCTCCGGGGAGAGCCCCTGCCTGAAGGGGGTCTTTTTCGCCACCTCCGAGTCGTAGTGGATAAGCCTGAACCTCGATTTTTCGAGACTCCTTATGTTCCTCTCAATATCTTCATCGGTGAGGTGGGCGATTGCATCTCGTTTTGAGTGGAAGAAATATCCAAGGATAGCCTCCGGCGTATTTTTCATCTCCATCGAGAGGTGACGGTCGTTGTCGAGCTTGTCCCTTGCGTTTGAGAGGATGCTGTTCAGCTTGGAGTCGTTAAGCTCGTCCTTTTTGACCTCCTTCTGGATATAGTCGATGGTGGTTATCCCCGAATATATATCGGGCTCGCTGAAGATCATGTCGAATCCGAGCACCTTGACCCCGTTCTTGTTGAGATTTCTGATTACGTCGACAAAATAGCTCCTCGGAAAGGGCCATCTCCCCAGTTCGTCCAGTGTCTTCTCGTCGATGGCGATTACTATTACCTGCCCCCCTGGGTCGATCTTGCCCCTTGCAAGGAACCGGAAATCGAGTATCTTGCTCTCGACGGAATCTATGAATCCGATGCCGAATCTCCCAAGGAGGATGATCAGAATCGAGATGGCGATTCCAATTACAAGACCCGTTCTGCTTTTCATTTTTTTTGTCCTTTTGCTAAACAGGCCCGGGCCAACGCCTTCAGGTTCTCGTATTCGCCCAGGGCTACAAGCACGTCACCCTCCTCGATCTTGGAGGTTGTCTCTGGGTTGAAGATCATCTTCCTCCCCTTTTTGAGGATGGCAACCACTATAACTCCGTAGCTCTTTTTTATCTCGGAGTCAATTATCGTTTTATCTATGAGGGAAGATCCTGGAGATACCGTTACCTCTTCGATGGCGAGCATCAGGTCTTTTCTCCCCACGGCGATGTCGATGAACTCCACGACGGCGGGTTTAAGGATGATGTTTGCCATCCGCCTGCCGCCGATGGAGTAGGGAGAGACGACCTTGTCCGCTCCGGCGGATACCAGTCTCTTCTCCGAGGTGTCGTCGTTGGCACGCCCCATGACGAAGATGTCCGGTTTCAAGTCCCTTGCCGTCAGGGTTATGTAGACGTTGTCGGCCGGAGTGCTCACGCAGGCTATTAGCCCCTTCGCCCTCATGATGCCGGCGCTCACAAGCACGTTCTCATCCACGGAGTTTCCCAAAAGGGCTATATAGTCGTCCGAAATAATCTCCTCGACCTTTTCGTAGGATTGGTCGACCACGACGAACGGAACGTTGTTTGACGCCAGCTCCCCGGCAATAACCTTCCCAATCCTGCCGTACCCGCATATGATGTAGTGGTCTTTAAGGGCCTCTATCTCCTTGGCCATCCTTCTCCTCCCAAATATTTCAATGATCCGACTCTCTATGAGAAAATGCGTCAGCGCGCCCACGGCCACGACGGTCGCGAAAAAACCGGACGTCAAAACGACTATCGTAAAGATGCGGCCGCCGGTCCCTAAAGGGTGCACCTCGCTGTAGCCGGTCGTGGTCAGCGTGATTACGGTCATGTAGAGGGCGTCTAAGAATCCCCACCCCTCTATCGCCACATAGCCGAGCGTTCCCAGGACGATTATCAAAAGAAGGAACGCAATGATGAAGTAGATCCTCTTGGCCGTTATATTAAAGTTTTTTTCTATAGGGTCACCCCGTATTTTTTAAGGAGGGCTTCGTCGATGCAGTTCTTCTTTGCAATGTCCGAAAAGACATTAGCCGATTCCTTTACAGTCCGCTTCTGGGTCTTGAAGTCGACGTGGATCATCCCGAAACGCATGGTGTACCCTTCCGCCCACTCGAAGTTGTCGAGAGTCGACCAGTGGTAGTATCCCCTCACATCCATGTCGTCCTTTATCGCCTTTCCCACCTCGGCTATGTGCCGGACGACGTACCTGATCCTCTTCTTGTCGTCGTCGGTGCCTATCCCGTTTTCGGTGACGTACAGGGGCTTCCCGTATTTTGAGAGGAGCTTCAGGAGCCTGTAGATGCCGTGGGGATAGACCTCCCCCTCCGGCCTGTCCCCCGTCGCCCCTTCGTGGGAGGCCTCCGCCCCTTCCGGGAAAACGGCCTTGCCGAAGAGCCTTCCCGGGGAGAAGAGATCGAACTTGATGCTGTCCCTGGCGTAGTAGTTGAGGCTCATGAAGTCGAACTTCTCCCGGATAAGCTCCCTGTCCTTTTTAGGCACCTTTATCAATCCCGACGACTCCCCCGTATAGAGAACTTCGAGGCTGTCAAGGTTGAAGTTCTTGTCTTGATTTTTTGCGACCCAAACATCCCGGGGGTTGTTTTCCCTCAAGGGATCGAAGACCCTCATATGCCTGTTGAATCCCACTTGGGCATTTGGGATTATATCCTTGATGGCGCCGTATGAGACCGCGTGCGCCTTTATCATGTTATATAGGACCTTGAACGCCTTGAAAAATCTTTTCTCCGCAGGGGCGTACTCCCCGTCCATATACGATAAAACGGTGTAGACCATCGGCTCGTTTATCGGGAGCCAGAGCTTTACGTCCTTTCCAAAGGACTCGGCCATCACCCTTGCGAACTTCTCGAAGCGCTCAATCACCTCGGGATTCTTCCACCCGCCGAGCTTGGCCAGCCAGACGGGTGTTGTGAAGTGGTGGAGGGTGACCATAGGCTCGATCTTCAAATCCTTGAGGCACTTTATGACCTTCTTGTAGTGGTCTATCTCGACTTGGGAGAAGTAATCCTTTGCAGGTTCCACCCGGCTCCACTCGACCGAGAACCTGTGGGTATTGTGGTTGAGCTTGCTTAAAAGCTTGAAATCCTCGGGGTAGCGGTTATAGTGGTCACAGGCGTCGCCGGATACGCTCCCGTCTATGATCTTTCCCGGCTGCTGTTCCATTATGAACCAGTCATTGTTGACGTTTCCGCCCTCCACCTGGTGGGAGGCGGTCGCCCCGCCCCACAGAAATCCCTTCGGAAATTGAATCTTCTCCATTAACTCCTCCGTGAAAATAAGAAAATTGATATAAAGGTATATGTCCGAATCCGCTTACATCGAAATCGCTGCAGCTCCAAGATACAAGTGGAAGAAATCCCTTGAGGGAAAGCCCCCGAATTTCAAACAACGATCTGTTTAATTTTGCCGGACGTGAGTCGACGTCTCAACCGTGAACTTCCGAAGGTGCATCCGCTCGCAATTCCCTTACCAACCAGCTGTCATCACTCGACCACAACGACGTATCTGCTCCCCTTGGAGGAGAAGGAGAAGCCCAGCCTCCCCGCCTCAGTTTTGGAGCGGAAGTTGGCGCCGGAAACCTCCGAAATGATCCCGATGCTTATCTTCGCCGGCCTTACCTTGTCGTCCACGCTGTTTACGGCAACGTCGTGGACCGTCTCTGCGGTGACATCGACGAGAAATGCCACGTCACCCGCAAGGACGAGGTACTTGCTCGGCTCCGTTGCCTTCTTGAAGACCTGCCCGTAGGTGTCCACGCCGTCCTTTTTGACGACCCCCTTCATCTTGTAGTAGGATTCCATTCCTCCGGCAAGGGAGATTGTTGCGATGAGGAATAGGGATATTAAGACGATCGAAGCGGCTAATTTTCGCTTCATATTGGCCTCCCGATAAATTGGATTGAAAACTGTAACGTGCGGTGTGTAAATAGATTGATAGCCATAATAATAGCCTTATTTTTAAAATAAGTAAAGTATTGATATAAAAAATGATTGGAAGAGGGGGGCCGGCCTCAGAGATATTGCGTTACACATGCCTATTGGAGTTGTACAAACGGATAAAAAACACTTTACATAAGACTTTTTTGTACTAAAATAACGGATAAACGGGGGATTTAAGACTAATTACCTTCTCTATAAAGAGAAATGGGAGGTCAATATGAAAAGGATCGCTCCGGTTCTTCTGGCACTTTTTGTTTTCATAGGCACAATCTCAGCGGGCCCGGCCGCCGGCGAGGAAAACAAAAATATCTACTTCGATAAGGGAAATGAGTTCATGGGGAAATCTGATTACACCTCGGCGCTCGAAAACTACGAGAAGGCCCTCGACCAGTTCAAGAAGGGGGGGGACAAAAGGGGGATGGGAGACACCCTGATAAGGATGGGGGTTGCGCTAAGCGCCCAAAATCGGCTGGATGAGGCGGTCTACAGGTACCGGGAGGCGATAGTATCCTTCAGCGAGGTCGATGACAAGTCGAGCCTTGCAAGGGTATATAGATATTTGGGCGATGCTTTGCAGGAGCAAACCAAATATCAAGAGGCCGTCTCAAGCTTTGAGGAGGCCCTCAAGATATACAGGGAGCTTTCTGATAAAGGTAATGAGACGAGATGCCTGATAAGCATGGGAAAGCTCTACAATCTGATGGGGAAGCGCGACAAGGGGCTTCTTTACTTTGAAGAGGCCCTGGTAATTGCCCGAGAGCTGGGCGATAAAAGCGGTGAGGCCAGGCTCTTAAGGGATATAGGCGCCGCGTATTCCGCCCTTTCGGATCACGAAAGCGCCCTCGTCTATTACGAAAAGGGACTTGAGCTCTACGAGAAGTTAGTAGACAAGAGGGGCGCGGGGGACACCTTGATCGATTTGGGTAACGTTTACAAGAGGCTCGGCCGAAAGGACGATGCGCTCTCGGCCTTCAGGAGGGCCCTTGAGATTTTCGACGAGTCCGAAGACTATCGGGTTGTGGTCATGATCAACATATATACAGGCGTTCTTTTAGAGGAAAGCGTCAAGCACAAGGAGTCCATAGAGAGTTTTGAGAAGGGATTGGAAATCTCTAGGAAGGCGCACAACAGGCGGGACGAGGCCTTGTGCCTGAAGCTGATCGGGAAGGTATACGATATAATGGCCCAGTACGAGAAGGCGCTGTCTTGCTTCAGCGAGGCGCTTGCCATCTCCGAAGAGCTTTCCGATAAAGCTTATCAGGCCGAGATCTCAAGGGATATCGCCGGGACGTATACCAGCCTCTCCGATTACAAAAACGCGCTCCCCTATTATGAAAGATCCCTGAAGTTATACAGGGAGCTAAATAACAAGAGCGGCGAGGCCTACTGCCTTGTCGGGATCGCGAGCTTGAAAAACAACGTTGAGACCCCCCTCGAGGCCAGGGAGATATACACTCAGGCCCTGGAGATCTTCAGGGAGACAGGGGATCCCGTGGGGGAGGGATTCGCCCTTGCCGGGATAGGCTTTTCTTACTACCTGACCGGAAACAAGGTAAAGATGGCGTACTACTATTCCAAGGTCTTGAGAATAACCAAGAAGCACGCGCCGACCCTTGAAGTCGCCAAGGACCCCCTGATATTAGGGATGCTATACGCCGGGAAGGAGGACTACAAGAAGGCGATAAAATATCTCAAGCCTGCCCTGAAGAAGGGAGCGGAGATTGACAACATCAACTATTTGGGCTTCAGCGCCGCATATCTCGGCTACAGCTATATGCACCTGAAAGATTACGAAAAGGCCGTGGACTACTACAAGATCGCGATAGACGCAGTTGAGAAGGTCAGGGGAGAGATCGGGGGCGAGGCCCACCGCACCACCTATGCCAAGGGGAAGATAGACGCCTACGAATACATGATCTGGACGCTTATACAGCTTAAGCGGTACGACGACGCGTTCGATTACATGGAGCGCTCCCGCTCGAGGTCGTTTCTCGATATGCTGGGGACGAAAAACGTCGTGGTCGGCGGGGAATCGGACAGGGAGCTGATAAAGCGGGAGGAAAACCTGAGGGAGACGCTGGCAAGGCTGTATGATGAAGACGGCGATGGCTCCCCCGACGAAAATGTCCCGGAAGGTGAATCGGGCGAGATACTTACGGACAAAATAAAGACCAGAAAGATAACGGAGGTCAAAAAGGAGTACAACGAGCTTATCGATGAGATGAAGGTAAGCAACCCGGAGCTGGCCTCGCTGGTCTCGGTAAATCCGATGACGCTGAAAGAAGTTCAGGCACTAATTCCGGAGGGGACACGGATCCTGGAGTTTTATACAACCACCGAATACGACCTGTTCGTCTTTTCCGTTACAAGGTCCGACTTCACCGTTACGACCGTGAAGATAACGAGGGACGAGGCGCTTGAAAAAGTGAAGGAGTTCAAGAGCTCCCTGAATAGTCTCGACCTCGAAGACTTTAAGATAAAGTCGAAGAAGATGTACGATCTCATCCTCTCGGATGTCCTTAAAGATGCCGACGAGGAGAAGCTGATAGTGATACCCCACGGCCCCCTTCACTACCTCCCCTTTTCCGCCCTCTACGACGGAAAGGATTACCTGATCGACAGATACACTCTGATAGTCGATCCGAGCGCCAGCGTCTTGAGGTTCATCGTCGACAAGAGGAAGAAGCCGGAGGGCAAGGTTCTGGCTCTCGGAAACCCGAAGACGAAATACGACCCGCTCCCATTTGCCGAGCGGGAGGTGGGGGAGATAAACGAGGTGATGGCCGATGTAGATGCCTATATAAGGAACGGGGCCACCGAGACCCTCGGAAAGAAGAGGTTCTCCGATTATCGGATCATCCACCTTGCGTGTCACGGGAAGTTCAAGGGGGAAAGTCCCCTCTCCTCCGCCCTCTATCTAACCGGGGACAGGGAAAACGACGGGCTTTTGATGGTTAACGAGCTGTTCGGGTTAAACCTCAAGAATGCGTCTCTCGTGGTACTTTCGGCCTGCGAGACGGGACTCTCCCAGATCATGCGCGGGGACGAGCTTATCGGGCTCTCCCGGGGATTCATATACGCCGGGACGCCCTCTCTGGTCGTGACGCTGTGGGAGGTGGCGGACAACTCCACCGCCCTCTTTATGATAGAACTTTACGAAAACCTGAAGACGGGAATGGATAAACCGACCGCCCTGAGAAAGGCCCAGCTGTCCCTGAAATCTGCCGAGAAATTCTCCCACCCCTTTTACTGGGCGCCCTTCGTCATAATGGGGGACTGGGAATAATGTGGGGACATTTTTTGGACGTAATCGGTATAGAGGATATTGACTTACAATGCACACAGAGTATAATAAAGGTGTTACCTAACCATTAATTAATTATGGGGGGATAAAAAGATGAATGTAAAAACCCTGATTTCAAGGTCACCGATCTTTTTTATTCTGATTATCTTTCTGATCGCTCCCACCGCTGTGACCGGAGGGGATGTGGTGATGCTTGTGACCCCGGAAGAGGCGAGAATGAGCGTCACCCGGGCGGTCGTGGAGGAGATCGACAACGGCCCCACAATAAGAATCAACAGCCCCGAAAACGGCTCGGTTCTGAACGGCCCCTTCAGGCTCTACGTAGAGATTGTTAAGAAGTCGGGCGGCGCCGAAGTAAACATGAAGAGCCTCAAGGTGAACTATCTCAAGGTCGTGACGATAAACATCACGTCGAGGGTTCAGAGCTACGTCAAGGGGACGAAGCTGGACGTTCCCGAGGCGGAGTTCCCCGCGGGAAAACACAGGACGGAGATATACATCGAGGACGTGGACGGAAACGCGTCGAGGAAGCTCTTTACCGTCACCGTCAACGAGCCGTCGGAGTAGTCCTGTTTCTTAGGCTTGGTCGTTTCTAATCTTTGATGTGCTTAAAGGCGGTATAGCGTCTTAAAGGAGGGCAGGGGACTCATTAGGTGGATGGGGGATTTTCTTCTTTCTTCTTTACGCTTTCCCGGGGTCGAAGATGCTATAAGCCCGCTCTTTTTGCAGCCGCCATGTCTGCAATAATAAGAGCGGGCGTTTATTTGTGCTCGGGTGAGAATTGGTTGACAATGCCCCTTGAGGCCCTCGGGCGGGTTCGCCGCTCGGCCTCTGGTAATTGTTAGGGGGCAGTTGGCCGACAAACCTGAACAGAAGGTTCTTAAATTTCAAATTAGAAATGCATTATTCTTTTATAGCTTAAAATTATGTTTTTTGTTCCTCTTCTTCCCTTAACAAACGACCTATTTTAGTGTCTGGTGGTACTGATCTCCGTTCCTTTTCTACACGTAAAGTTTTCATAGCAAGCCACATAGCAAGCATAGTTACGCTTATTACAAACAAATTTTCGTGCGAGGTTGGAAGTTTATAGGTAGAATTATCTATATTACCTATCATCCTTGCCAATTTCAACTCTTGACACCAACTAACTATCTTTGGATCGTTAAAGCTGTAGCCATGCATTTTGTGAGCAAACTTATTCCTGATCTTTTGAATCATCTTTAAGTCATCGTACTCCATTCGACTTATCAATCCTAGGCAGTATGCCGCCCTTATTCTGGAACCAAACGAAGAGAGGGGCCGATCCGACTTTTCTTCGGAACCAAGGAGCTCATCAACTTCTTTTTTTTCGTCAATAAAGAACTTTGATAGTAACTCCCTTAATTGGGCGTCAAAAAAAGCACCGGCGAGAATTACCGCCCCTCTCGGATTTTCATTTTGAAATTCTTCAAAGAAGCCCTTATAATCCTTCAGGGGATCAATTTCTTTGTCGGCCATCTTAATATCCTCCTATTGTACAACTAATGATTTGGCAAGATAGAAAAATCAATTAATTGTCTCTATCTCCCCCGCTCGAACTTCCCCGTCCACTCGACGTTCGACTCCGGCGGCCAGCCGGAGGGGCACTCCTTTTTCTCCTTACAATACCTGAAGTCGCAGAGGTCGCCGCCATTGGCGACCGTCTGTGTCCTCTCCACGCTTACCCCCATGGCCTTCCACTTCGCCCAGTCGGTGAGACATAAATAGGGGGCCAGCTCTTCGAGCCCCTGGTCGCGCCAGAACTTGTGGATAGCACACTCCTTTATATCGTAGCCATAGAGATATTTTTCTCCCCCCTCGACGAACTCGAAGACCCAGTCGGCGGGATATTCCCGCTTGAGTGACCTCTCGGCCGCCAGCCTCATCTTCTTGACCTGGCTTTTATCGGCATAGGAGAGCGCCTTCATCAGCGGAAGGAAGAGCTCGTTGGATCTCTCCGCGACGTTGAAGATATGCTCGCCTATCTCCCTCGTCGGAAGACCCTCCTGTTTCATGACGACGGCCATCGGCATCAGGAAGGTAGACATCGCGAGGTTCTTGTAGAGCATATTCTCCCCGCCGCCGATGTCCGGCATCTTTCGGTAGAGCGATTTAAAAATCCCCCGGGACCTCTTAAGCCATGCGTCCGTCTTCTCTTTCCCGTAGCGCTCTCTTAATATCTTCTTCTGAATGAGGGCAATAAAGATGTTGAACATCAATATTGTTTTCGACGATACCGTATCTTTCTTTCGGCCCACTTCGTGCCCCCTTCGATTTTATATATTCGATACAAATAACAATATTAGGCGCAGCTAACTATCTTTATATATAAACCGGGAGAAGTTGTCAAGAAAAAAGTTGCGCTCCTTTTCCCATGGAGATTCGCGCGGAGTCGATAGGTCGGTCTCATTTAAAAGATCTGACAGGGTGGCCGAAGGCCGCGCGGGACGGCAGTGTTTGAAATTGCTATATAAAAAAAGGTGGAAAGCAAAAAGGCGGGACTATATGGATTAAAAGCCGGGTACCCGCGATGAGCCGGGAGAATAAAATGAGGCTTCAAACTCCACCGGTCAGGCCGCCGGGCGGAGAGGGCGAGGGCGATCAATAAAAAACGGGATCGTTCCCTCTTTAGAAGACGCGCCCCCGCTTTTTTAGGCATCCTCGCTCGCTTAGATTGTGCCGTACATTTTTTACAGCTGGTTTATTAATCCCGATTGCCGCGGCGATTTTAGTCATGCACTTTTAGGAGTTAAACCAGGTATCCTTGTCTCGTGTAAACTGTTTGTGAATTTTTATAATTGCCCGCAAATTCGCTCGTAAGAAGGAGCCGATCCCGCATCACCTTATTCCCCACATTACATATTACTGCTTACCCCTCCCATGTTAAATTCGCCTTTTTAGAAAGAATTGTTATAATTGGGCCGCGAGTGTGCCGCGCCCTTTACACAGTCATTCCCACTGCCCCGCAAATACGCGCATAAGCTCCATCACGATCTTTTTTATCTCGTTCCTCGCCATGGCCGTGATCTCGTAGGGGAGGGTGCTCTCCGGGGCCTTTTTGAGGGCGTTCTTGATGTTTTTCAAGTAAGCCGTTCTCATGGCGGTCGATACGTTTATCTTGACGGCGCCCCTCTCTATAAGGTCCCTGTAATTCCTCACCGTCAGGCCGGAGGCGCCGTGAATGACCATCCCTATATCGAGGTCGGCCTGAAGCTTCGAGAGGAGGTCCAAATCCAGCTTGGGCTTTTCTTCGTGCAGACCGTAGACGGTGCCGATGGAGGGGGCAAAGACGTCTATTCCGGTCTCCTTTATGAATTGCGCGGCCTCTTTTGGGTCGGTCCTCGATTGGGGAGTCTCTTCCACGTCCTCCCGCCCCCCGAGCTTCCCAAGTTTCCCCTCGACTGCGGCGTTATAGACCTCCGCGATCTCGACCGCTTTTTTTGTAAATTCTATGTTTTCTTTCAAGGACATTTTACCCGTACTTATCATTACGGAGTTAAAGCCGCAGTCCAGCGCAGCCCTAATCTGATCGAGATCGGTAACTTGATTAAGATGCAGGACGACCCGGGCGTCCCTGTCCTGGGCTAAGGAGACTATGGCCCGCCCAAAGGCCCTGATGTCGTAGAGCTCTGACAGCGGTTTTGCCCCTCCCTGGATTATGACGGGGCGGTCGAGCTCCTCTGCAGCGTCTATTATCGACATGATGAAGTCGGGATTTCCGACGTTTGTGTCGAAGGCTCCCACCGCATACCCTTTTTCCTTCGCATCTTGGTAGAGATCTATAGCGTCGATTATCGGCATATCAATACTCCTATTAAAATAAGCTGAATGTTTCTTGTTTATCATATATTGAGGTTTTTGTCAACTTAAGGCCATCTTTGGAGTTGATTTTTCATCTCAATTGAGATACCTTAATCTGTGCCAGACTTGTTATTCAAGATACGGATCCATTGGAGGGATTTACATGAAGAATTTCATTTTGCTCTACGTCAAAGACGCAATGACAAAAGACGTGGTCTCTATTGAGCCGAACACGGGATTGAGGGAGGTAAAGTCGCTCTTTGAGAGACACGACTATAACTCTTTGCCGGTGATCGAGGAGGGAAAGCTGGTAGGGATTGTAACGAAGCTCGATTTTATAAAGCATTTTATAATCACCCCTAAGTCAATGATACCCAACTACGACGCCCTTTTGGACGACGCCGTTGAGACCGTTATGAACGAAACGCCCCTTACCGTTTCTCCCGAGACCCCCCTTACCAGAGTCCTGGAGCTGATGGTCGAAACAAAGTTAAGGAGCTTTCCCGTGGTGGACAGCGATATGGAGGTTCTGGGTATTGTATCGAGGGAGGATGTGGTCAAGAGGCTGGGGTAGGGATATTTTCCCGCAAACGGCGGGCGAAGTCAGGCCTTTAAGCCAGTAAGATCATCTCAAAACAGCTTATGGAATTGAGCGATGGCTAAGTGGAATTTGTTGATAAATTATAAAAGAAAAATCGTGAATACGATTTTTTGCCTCTTTATACTTTTTTTTGTCATTGTTTTTGTCATCTATTCCTACAGGATGATTCCCGAGCCCCCGATAGTTTTAAAGGCGGATGCCGCCGGTATAGGCCTGATGGCTTTTAATCTTGGGAGGCATGGAACGCTCTCCATGGCTTCGGTAGGTACTTCGGGGCTTGAAAATATCACACCGACCTCGTATCGGGAACCGGGCTACCCGGCCGTTCTCGCCCTGGCGATGTTGCTCAGCCCATCTCTGCGAAATCTCCCGCAGGGAAATTTCGTCTCGGAAGATGTCAGTTTTCAGGTTCCGTCAAAGTCCCCCAGCTATATGGAGATGCTTATACTGCTTTTTGCGGCGCTGATTTCGATGTGTGTCGTCCTCCGTTTCACGAAAAGCAGGCTCCTGTCGATCGCGGTCCTCTTCGGGGTCGGATTCAGTCCAGCCCTTCTGTTGAATATCCGTCACTTCCTGACGGAAAACCTTACCGCACTCCTCATCCTTGCGGCATCCATCGCCCTGATGTTGTCGGTGAGGGACGAACGTAAAAGATATTACCTGCTTTCTGGAATACTCTTCGGGATGCTGACCTTGACGAAGGCGACGTTTCAGCTCGCATGGCCGCTCCTGCTCGGATTTATGATTCTTTATCTATATAAGAAAAAGGTTCCTCTTAAAAAGGGCGGCGTTTTTCTTGTCATTTTTCTGGTTTCATATTTTGCCGTTGTCTCGCCGTGGATGTTGAGAAACTACTCTCACTTTAACAGGGCCTTTATTGCGGAGCGAGGAGGGAGTGTTCTTATGGTAAGGGCGAATTATTCCATGATGAACAGCAAGGAGTATCTCGCCCACTTCCTTCTCTGGACGCCCACCGTGTTCGCACAAAAATTGAAAGACAGGTACTTCAATGACGAGGAGATCTCTCGTCTGTACAGGAGCAATCCGGACGGCTACCGCAACAGGGCAAGGGCGCTCAGGAGGGAGCTGATAGAGAAGTACAATGATTCCGCGAAGGCCGATTCCGTCTTGACCTCCATGGCCGTTAAGCAGCTTGTGACCCATCCCATTCGTCACCTGCTGACCTGTATTCCAATCGCGTGGAAGGGGATCTTCGTCGAGATGGAGGCCTACCCTGGATTGTACGGCAATAACCTGTCGCCCCTCATCAGCCTTGTTTTATTCGGCGGCTTTTTCAGCTTGACCGTTTATTCAATAGTAAAGGGAAACTGGGAATATCTTGCCTTTTTCTTCCTGGCAAATTATCTGTTTATCATGCACGTCCTTTTCACACACAATATCCCCCGCTACAACATACCGCTGATCCCGGTTCTGTGGATCGGCAGCATTACGATCCTGTGGCTTTTGGCCTCAAGCCTTTTCAACAAGCTCGGAAAGATCTCCCGTTTTGAAAAAGGAAAAAACAGTTTAGAGACCGTCAATCCTGAAGGGCCGAAGTGATATACGTCCCGGCAAATTGTTGCCCATGCTGTTTAAACGATAGTTTGCCGGTTGGGGGTAAAGCTTAGAAAGACTGATTATTCTCCATTTTGATTCGGCTGTCGAACAGGTCGTCGGTTTGACGTTTATGGCGGGAGCCTGCGTAAAATGAGAACAAGGGCTGAGGCTGAAGATAGAGCTCCCTATGGAGACAGGGTGTGGGGAATTGGAGGGAAGGGCTAAGATTACGATACCGCAGTATCGCCGTTATGTCCGCTTTGGGTTTAAAGACCTGATGGAGATGACTGTCCAATTGATACTTTGGAACCTTTTTTTGACCCTTCCTCTGGAAGGGAAGATCGTCCAATTGATGTTTCGGCCGGCCTCGCGCCTGTTTCCCCCAGGGGGAGATCGTCCAATCGATGTTTCGACCGGCCTCGCGCCTGATCGCCTTGGAGGGGATGATAGTGGAATACAACATCTGTATATAAATGGGGGAGGGGTACAGGCTTACATTAATAATTCATCCATAGATTTAGGCGTGGCCGCGTCTCCAATATCGAGCGAATATTGATCGGTTAATCGGTCAATGGGTCAATGGGTCAATAGGTCAATGGGTCAATCAAATCTCTGAAGGCGGTTTTTGGATAGTTGCTATTTTGTTTTCTCGCCCGATTTCTTTATGGTTTCTATCTCGGCCTCTATCGATTCCACATCCTTTTTATACTGTTTTATTCTGGCCACTATATCGGTGAACTCCGCATCAGTTAGTATGGTGCTTTCCTTGCCGTCTTCGATCAGCTCGTAGGCCCTGCCGCCGAGCTGCGTAAAGCTCTGGTGCACCTTCCTCTGGATCGAGGAGAGGTCCATCTTCTTCTTTACTATTTTCCCATGCCTCTCGAGCTCCTTAGTGAGCTTTCCCATTTCCTCCTTAAGAACCTCGAAGCCTTCCGCGGCGCCCTTTTTTATCTCATCCCAGAGATCCTTGTCCGTTGTTTCCGCCATCTACAGCCTCCTTTTTTTTGAAAAATAAGGACGTTAAATCCGTGTTGAATCGAAATGCGATGTTGATATGTACAACTTGTTTTATAAATTATACCACAAATACTTTTTCAGTTAAAGGGATAAATAGTTTATTTAGCTTTTGGGATTCGGTTTTCTCACGAAGAGCGCCTCGATTATCCCCTCCATCCTCTCTCGATGGGTTCCCCGCCAGTAGACCCTTTTACAGCTCGGGCAGATTTGGAAGTCATCGTGTGTCACATATATATAATCCGGGACATCCGTAAAAACGCTCTCCTTTTCTATCGTCTTAAGGGGCGTGTTGCAGAGGGTGCAGCGGGTAAACGGCTTAATGTTGTCTTTTATAGGAAGGAGAGTATTTAAGGTATCTATCTGATCTTCTATGTAATTGCATCCGATAAAGAGAACCCCCTTCCCCTTGACTCCCGTGGTGCGGGTCAGGAATATCCTATCGTCGTCGGGATCCTGGTCTTCAAGTACGGCGGGATAGGCGCAGTCGTACCCCATGATCCTGAGCCACTTGGAGAGCTTGCCCAGGGGGGCGTCAGCGGCGAACTTCAATTCACTAACCTCTCTTCTTTTTGATCTCCTTGAACTTGCCGTCTCCTATGATCGCCCCTGCGGCGATGGCGTCATGGATGAGGTCCCTTGCCCTCCCAACTTCCGATTCCGGGACCGCGAAGCGGCGCTCGCCGAAGCAGTTTATCGTCATCGGATAGGGGCTTATCCTCTGATCCCTCAGGATGTAGGGTATCCCCTCCTGTTTAAGGAGGCAGCCTATCAAGTCCGTCTCGCAGTCGTTGTATGAAAAATATATCTCCACGAACTTCTCCGGACTTCTTCTTTCGTAATCAGCCATATTTCTATTTTCCATATATAGATTATATATTATGGAATCTATTTTTTCAAGTAAGGATTGCAGATAAAACTGTATTGACATGGGGCCGAGGGAGGCTTAAAATGGCCTTGAGGCATTTAACAATGAAAGAGATTTGGAGGTTCAAAATATCATCGGGGGATCGCATCTCCTGTGCGCCGGCCCTCTCGAGGGACAGGGTTTTCGCCGTCTCGGATTACCATATCTGGTCCCTTGATCTGAAACACGGCTTTTACTACTTCAGGGAGCCCTTGGTAAGTCGGACGATGCGGGCTGTATTGCCGAAAAAAGAGGGGGTGAAGAACTTCCTCTATCGCGACGGCCTTATATATATACTTCTCAAAGACCTTTTCGGGAGAAGACATCGTATTGTCTTCGATCCCGAGAAGAGATCGTTGGTCAAGGGCGACACGGCCCCCCTCGTCAGAAAGGTGGTTTACATCTTCAAAAACAGGGTGAGGATCGAAAGGTGTATGATAGACGATAGATACCGGGAGGGGGTAAGGGCGGTCGATCACACGGACAATAAGTTCCTCTGGAACAGCTCCGATCGTATCAGGCCCGCCATAAAATACACGGAGGTGGTCGGGGACGTTTTGCAGGCAGGGGAGGGTATTATTATTGCGCAGAACTACTTTTCCCGAAGACGCAAGATGCCGGCCGGGTACTCGATAACCTCATACCACTATCGGAGGGGGGAAGTGCTCTGGAACATGGAGTCCTTTACATATTCCAGCAGGCTCTACTCCTTTGCGACCGCCGGGGATTTCATGTACGTTACGGCGGGAACCGCAGGAGGAAACAAGGAGGGCTTCTTCATCAAGATGAACTTGAAAAGCGGGAAAATCGTGGAGAAGATCCCGTTCATGGGGATAAACTCCGGCGTTTCCGGGGGAGTTCCGGGGATGGAGAGCCTCTTCTTCCTGGGGGCGGGCGACACCGTAATCGCCATTGAGGACAAATCCGATTGAGACGGCGATCCCCCGTTGATTGTAGATTAAGCCTGATTCCAAAGTCTCTAAAAGGTCATCGGGTTTCTTGTCGGGGGGATGGTTCTTAGATATACTAGCTACCGGAGGACGCTCGCCCATCCTCGTAGATTCATTATAAATCCTTCAGGCTGCCCGCCCCGTTTTCTATTTGCTACGAATCCCTTTTCCCCTTGACTCGGCCCTGCAATAATCGAAAGGGGCCTTGTCGTCGATTTCAAAACCAACGAAAAAAATTTCTTCAGCCTATCGCGCCGTTGGGACAGCTGAGGGCGCATTCTCCGCACAGGATGCATTCCGTGCTCGATACGCTTTTCCCCGCGCTTATGTACGACATCACGTCTATATCCATCGGACAGGCCCTGCTGCATGCGCCGCACATCACACACTCGTTTCCGGTGGGCTTTATCTTTATTAGCGAGAATCTGGCAGGGACCTTCATTATCAAGGAGACCGGGCACGTTATCTTGCAGAACGCCCTCTTGTCCTTGAAGATAAAGGCCATCGGTATCGCCAGTCCGTAGTAGACGAGGTTTCCAACAATCATCCAGCCAAGCTCGGCCCTGTTGATGTAGTCACCTCGTACGTCGTAGTTCAGGAGGAAGACGAGGAGAAGGGGGAGTAGTATCGAGATAGAAAGCGTCAGGTATCGTAATTTTTTTAACCTCTCGTCGATGACGCCCTCCCTCTTTATCGGGAGCCACTCCAGGACGGCGGCCGTCCAGCACGCCCAGCCGCAGAAGCCCCTCCCCCATACAAGCGGGCCGAAGAGCTTGGCAATGGCGTAGTGGATAAAGCCCTTGGAGAAAAAGCCGACGAAAACCATTAGCATCACTCCTTCGAGCTGGAAATTCTCGTTGTTGGCCACGGGGACGAATATCAGCAGCACCGGCATTATCAGCAGTATGCTTATCCTCCGCCCCAGTTTTTTCCGGTTTTTCGGCAGGATTTTTCTCAGATAGATCCCGATCGAGATGGAGGCGCCGATCCAGGGGAAGATCACCCAGAAGCCCCACCAGCCGATGGTGAGGTATAGTGTTGTCGCGATAGCAAGGCCGATGAAAAGGGGGATTAGAAACATATCACTGCCGCTCTAAAAAGATTTTCGGCAATAATCCCTGCAGAAGATTTTGGTGTTGGAAGTCTTTTGTGCGGGGATGGATTCCCTCGATAAAAAAGGGGAGCGGACAAATAATCGCCCGGCTCCCCTTAATCCGGTCGGTCACAACGCTAAATCCACTTGAGGACGCCCATAAAGACGATCAGGCAGGCTATGACGACGCCCCACAACGTCGAGACGACGGCAACCCTCTTCTTCATCGACTCCATGTCGTGTACCCAGAATGCGAAGAACATGTAGATTGAGTAGCCGATGATAATTATGAGAATCGGATTATACCAGTTCCACCACTTGTAGACCCAGATGAGGGCGTTCCAGCGGTTCAAGATGATCTCTATGATGACGCAGAAGATCGCGTTGCACATCGCAAGAAACCACCTGTTCGGTATTCCCAAAATCTTCATCTTCTTGTCCTTGGGAAGGACTTTTGCGAAGATCAATCCCGTCACGGCAAACATCATGGTTATCTCGATGTTCAGGCCGACGGTCAAAATTAAGGCGCTGTCCGCCGGCGCGGTCCAGATGGCGGAATACCCGAAGAACTTCAGGAAGAGGGCGTCCAATATCTCGAATAACCACTCCAGCCCGTAGAAAGCAAGGCCGGCCATGACCAGGTCCCATCTCTTCCGCTCTACCTCCACAAAATAGACGTAGACGACAAACGCCAGAAACGGCACAAGGTACCACTCGAAGTGGTTGAGATCCCTCAACGCGATAAGCGCCTGGTTCGTCTCATATGTGTAGCTCGGATCCGGGGAAATACTGATAAGCTTGTTGAGAGCGCCGCTTAGAAAAAGGTTCATAACATTCCTCCTTGTTTAAAAAAAGATCATCTAAATCTACGGTCTTAAAGCGACCGCAAAAATGGCAATGATATCAAATAATGGCAAATAAAAGCGGTCATTTTACAAAAGGGAAGCACCCTGTCGAGCTTCCCCGCCTTTATTTTTTATTTCATAAAGCGCAGACTTTTTGTTTTGCGCATTTAACGGCCAAATGTTATATATAATAGCGGCCTATGGACAAATTTTACATAAAGTTAAACATTTTTACCAGTAAAAAATTTAAATTTTTAATTATTTTTGTAGAAAGTAATTATTTTTGGCTTTGGGACTCTGAAATATGACTTCGGATGAATCCGGCAACGGCTACATAGACATCGGCGTAGGGGCGCTAGTCGGGGACGACGGGGGGAGGCTCCTCCTTGTCAGGCACAAACCGGAGAGGGGCGGCTTCTGGAAGGGGAGGTGGATCCTCCCGGGGGGGATGCTGAAGCTGGGTGAGGAGATCGACTCCGGCATCGTGCGGGAGGTAAAGGAGGAGACCGGCCTTGACGTAAGGCTAGACCCCGGGACGCCGGTGGTGACCGAGAGGATAGTGGAGGATGAAAACGGGGTTAGCCTCCACGTGGTCTATGTGGTCAAGAGGGGATTCGTCACCGGCGGGAAGTTGAGGCCGGCAAGCGACGTGGGGGAGGCGATCTGGGTGGATCGGCTCGACGGGCTCGACGATGTTTTGGACGAGCTCCACGAAGACACAAAAGAGATACTGAGACGCTTCGGCCTGGTGGGGTGAGAGGGGGGGGTGACGGTGAGTGTCAGGGGGAAAAGTTGTTATTAACGCTTATTTTATAAAAGATCAAGAAATAAATACAGGAGAGAGAAATGGACAGGGACAAGACAAACTGGCTGAAGGGGATCGCACTGTTCAATGTGATCTTTCTTCATTACATTGGGAAATTCGTTACGGTAAAGGGCTGGAGCTTTGGAATGCTCACCTTCTTTTTTGTTATGAGCGGATACGGTATTTACCACTCTCTTAAAAAAAATAACAATATCATTCGATTTTATTTTAATCGAGCTTTGCGGATTTATCCCCTGTATTGGATAGCACTTGCGATCTATTCTTTAATCAAGGGGAAAATCTTCTCCTTTGGCGTTATTTTTGCCGTCCCTTTTTTTATTGTGGCCCCCATGCACTTGTGGTTCATTACCTGAAAAAGTTACGATCTTACCTTACAGTTTAGTCGTTTAAAGAGAAGATATTTTATCATAGAAGAGCCATCCCCGAACTTTAATTAT
>JAFGIX010000005.1 GCA_016929395.1 Candidatus Zymogenus saltonus | reverse complement strand
TAAAGTTCGGGGATGGCTCTTCTATGATAAAATATCTTCTCTTTAAACGACTAAACTGTAAGGTAAGATCGTAACTTTTTCACTTAACTATTATCACCCTTCAACCTCCTGACTATTCTATTTTCCTACCCGCACTCCCACCTTCTGAACGTATCGGCTGAAACCCCTCGTCCCGCCCCCTGAAACGATCACTTCCACCACTCCGTCGATGTCGAGGGGGATCACGCCCATGAGCCTTGTCACCGGTGTATCTGCAAAGGCCTCCGGGACGAGGGGCGTCGTCGGCCCGAGGATTATCGCCTCCCGGGCGCCGCCGATCCTTTCGAGGATACCCGGGAGCGTGCCGTTCGCCAGCGCCGCCCCAGTGATTATAACCACGTCCGCCCCGTTAAGGGCTGCGCCCATCTCCCCCTCGTCAAAATCCTCGAGCCTCCTGTCAAAGACGGCAAGCTCCGCCCCCATCTCGGCAAGCCTCGGCGTGAACGGAAATCCCCCCACGACGGTCACCCCCTCCCCCCTCTTAACACTTACCTGTTCGAGAACGTCCCCCGTCTCCCACTCGGTCAGCGTGAGCTGCGCCAGGGCCGAGGCCAAAGCCGTAGCAACTGACGACTCCACCCCCCTCCCCTTGCCCTCTCCCCCATCTGAAATCATAATTAGGGAGGACAACAGGTCTGAAGCACTCACGGGGAACTTCGCGCCCCCATCCATTAAGGGAGACCGACCCCCGCCCCGGCGGCATCTATCGCCTTCGCATCCCCCGATTTCCCCCCCTGTGCATCTATCCCCCTCGACATAGGCCAACCCCAGGGCGCGGCCGCCCTTATTCGACACAACCTCGACCGCGGTGTAAATCCCCCCTGAGACGATCCGGCGAACCTCTGCCCCAAGGGCCGCGGGTTTTAACGCCCTTACTATCTCTTGATATATATTCATATCGAATCTGTAAATAGTTTACTTTGTCTCCCACAAATGCTATAGTATATCCACTTTAAAGAAAAATAAAGCTATATCTAAAAAAAATGAAGCCGAAAGAACAGTTCCTCTCCACGCTGAAGCGAATCGACCGGAGGGGATACAAGGCATACATGGACATCAAGGGGGTCTACGACTTCGGTCACTTTCTCCTCTCGGTGGATCACGTCCAGGGCGATCCCTTCGCCGCCCCATCGAGGGTGAGCGTTAAGGCTGCAAGGGCCGAGACCGGCTTTGATCCGTCCCTCTTCTCAAACGACATCAGGAGGGTGGCGGCGGCCGACTTCCTGACCCGAACGTTTCATCGGGCCATACTGAACACCGCCAAGGGATCGAGGGGGATGGGAAAGAGCGGGATGGTCTCGATAGACACCCCGGGCCAAGAGGTCCTAAGGCGAAACTCGTGCGTCATAACGGACGACGCCGTCGAGGTTCGCTTCGTCGTTGGGCTTCCTGCTGCGGGAAGGACCATCCTGGGACACGAGGCGGTAGCCATCTTTTTCGAGGAGATCCCGGAGATCGTAAAGGAGGCCTTGAGCGCAAAAAACGTGGGCGCGGAAGACTTTACCGCCCAGGTCGACTCGGTGGAGGATCAGGAGCACTTGAGGGGCCTGCTCCCGGAGATGGGGCTTTCGGCCTTCGTGGCGGACGGCTCTATCCTCCCCAGGAGATCGGGCGTGGACGACAGGCCCCTTGCCAGGGACGCCGTCCCCTTCAAGGCGCCGGAGAGCCTCAAGGTCTCGGCGACGCTCCCTCACAGGGGGGAGATTCACGGGATGGGGATTCCGACCGGCGTCACGCTCATCGTGGGCGGGGGCTTTCACGGAAAATCGACCCTTCTCACCGCGATCGAGAGGGGGGTCTACCCCCACATCCCCGGCGACGGCAGGGAGCTTGTGGCGACCGACCCGAAAGCGATAAAAATCAGGGCGGAGGACGGAAGGTACATCGAGAAGGTGAACATCAGCCCTTTCATCACGAACCTCCCCATGGGGCGCGACACGAACGAGTTCGCCACGGAGAACGCAAGCGGCTCCACCTCCCAGGCGGCCAACATCATGGAGGCGCTGGAGATGGGGACGACTTTGCTACTTATCGACGAGGACACGTCCGCCACCAACTTCATGATCAGGGACGAGCGGATGCAGGAGCTGATATCGAAGGATAAGGAGCCGATCACCCCGTTCGTGGACAAGGTGGGAAAGCTGAACACCCAAAACGACGTCTCCACCATCCTCGTCATGGGCGGGAGCGGCGACTACTTCGATGTGGCCGACACGGTGATCGCAATGGAGAACTACGTCCCCATCGACGTTAGCTCAAGGGCCAAAGATATAGCCAAAAAACACGCCGCCTCGAGGATCGACGAGGGGGGAGAGAAGTTCGGTGAGATCACCCAGAGGAGACCGAATCCCTCCTGCTTCAACCCGTCCAAGGGGAAACGTGAGGTAAAGATAGACGCCAAGGGACTGAGGAAGATCCTCTACGGCCGGCTCGACATCGATCTCTCGGGGCTGGCCCAAATCGTGGACACGAGCCAAACCAGGGCGATAGGAAACATCATCCATATCTACGCGACGCGCTACGCCATAAGAGGTTTGACGCTCAGAGAGGGGATAGAGATGGTCATCTCCGAGCTCGAGGAGAAGGGGCTCGATATGCTCCTCCCCTACAAGGTGGGCAACCTCGCCGCCCCGAGGATCTTCGAGGTGGCCGGGGCCGTAAACAGGATGAGAACCCTTAAGGTCAGGTAAGATGAAAAATATCGACATAAGATTTTTCATGAAGGTAGCCGAGGAGCTAGACATGAGCGTTCGGTTCTTCGACAAGAACAGGAAGCTCATCTACATTAACCGTTACGCCGAAAAGCTGACGGGATATACAATTAAAGATGTTCTGAACAAAACCTGCGGTGAATTTCTCGAGGGACACATCGACAAGCGCGGCAACAAGCTCTGTGACACGAATTGCCCGATCGATTTTACGCTGAAGAACAAGAAGATATACGAGGGCAGACACTATTTCAAGAACAAGGAAGGGGACACGTTTCCGGTGGAGGTAAAGGTGATGCCGGTCATGAATGAGGGCGACAAAATGATCGGCGCTGTGGAGTTTATGATAGACGACAGGCCGAGACTCGCCATGGAGGAGCTGAAACGCGACATCCAGAGCATGATACCGGTGGACCTCCTGACGGGGCTTTACACGAAAAGCAAGATCATGGAATACCTCGAGGTGAAGGTCGAGGACTGCTTGAGATACGGGGCGCCGCTGGGAGTAATCTACGTAATGCTTAAAAATACCGAGAACATAAAAAACGAGCTCGGCCCGAAAAAGCTTGATGAGGTGCTGCAGCGGGTGGGCTACCTTATAAGGATGAACACGAGAAAGGGGGATCTCTCCGGCAGGCTGGGGCCGAACGACTTCATAATCCTCCTGCCGAACTTCACCGAGGAGAACACGAGGAACGCGGCGGCAAAGTTCAAGGAGATCATAGTCGAGAACTCCACGACGATCTTCCCCGGGGAGATAGAGGTGGTTACGGGAACCGCCCAGTTCCAGAAGGGCGACAGCATCGACTCCCTGCTGAAGAGGGCAAGGGAGAATGCGAGGGGGTAGGGGGGGTAAGAAACTAAGGAGTTTGTTAAATTTATAAGAGAATAAATAAATGGTAGATATTAAGAAGAACAAGAATTATCAAGAAAAGGAAACATTGCCAATACAAATTCTTGCAGGTGATGAACTTCATAAGAAGAAACTTAAAATTAGCTATTCTCGATCATGTGAGTGTAAACCAAAACATATTAATTGTCTTTCAGCAAAAGAATGGCTTAAATCTCAACTAGGTGTTTGGCAATTCTACTATGAAAAACGAGATATTCGAGATAAAAGTATACATCCTGCGACATTTCCGATTGCTCTTGCAAGGAAAGTAATTGAGCTTTTTACACATGAGGGAGAACTCGTTGTTGATCCATTTGTCGGAAGTGGGACAACACTTGTTGCTGCCAATGATTTGAATCGCAATGCAGTTGGATTTGATTTGCAAGAAAATTATATACAACTTAGTGCAGAGAGGATCCAAAGTAATGTAAATATGTTTAATCACGCAAATCAAATTGCAGTACAAGACGACGCAAGAAATATTCCCCTATACTTCGAGGAAAAATCTGTATCTTTGATTTGTACTTCACCACCATATGCAAATCTTTTAAATCGAAAACGTAAGAATAAATCACGTCGTGATAGAAAAAATGAACAATTAGGTAAAGTCGAACAATACTCGCAAGATGAACGTGATCTTGGCATCCTTGAACTAGAAGAATATGCAAAGGCAATGGGTGATATTTATGAAGGCCTTTTGCCTCTGCTTCGTCCTAAAGCCCATTGTGTAATAAATGTTCCTGATATGTGGTGGGAAAATAAAAGAATAACCATACATGTATCCTTGATAGAGGAATTAAGAAAACGCGGTTATGAATTAAGAAACATTATAATTTGGGACAGAACCAATATAGTTAACCAAATAGGCATTTTTGGTTGGCCCAGTAATTATATTACTATGGGTGTTACTTTTGAATATCTTCTTGATTTCTGGCGTTCAGAAGAATAAATAATAGGTTATATAAATGCGTATTATGAGCAAGGAAGATCTTATTGATGAGCTTTGTGAAATTCGTAAAAGAGGATGGATCCCAAATGCGAGACCTGGAAACGTTGGAGGCATAGGAAACACTTTGGAAGATTTGTTAGGCATAGAAGAAAATAATTTGCCAATTCCAAACGCAGCAGAATGGGAACTAAAAAGTCAACGCAAAAACTCAAATTCTTTAACTACATTATTTTGCGGGTTCAACTCTTTAGTGCAACAGGTTGATTAAAGAATACTTCTATAGGCGTCTTAAAATCAAGACACTTTCTTGGC
>JAFGIX010000004.1 GCA_016929395.1 Candidatus Zymogenus saltonus | reverse complement strand
GGGGGGGGGTGGTTGGGGGGGGGGGGGGGGAGAGAAGGGTGGGGGGGGGGGGGTCGGCGATAATAACACGCCGGCAACCTTATGGAAACTCAGAAAGCACTTAGGGGTTGGGCGCGGCTGACGGCGGAAGGTTATTGTTTGGTCGCCGAGCGAAGCTCAGAAAGCATTTGAGGGGAGCGGGAATATTTATATAAAATTGACTTGATATAGAAAGGCTTTGGGCCCATAGCTCAGTTGGTAGAGCCACCGGCTCATAACCGGTCGGTCCCAGGTTCGAATCCTGGTGGGCCCACCAAAAAAACCGTATAGTTTTTTAAATAAACCTCCATTCTAAGTCTATTCGAACAGGTGACACATATTAATACCTTTAATGTGATTAATATTAATATCACGGGAACAGACGGTGTCGTTGCTGAAGCCGTCGGGCCAAAGGAAAATTCAGGCGCCCGACGGCCAAAAAAACCGAATATGAAAGGAATCTGGCCCAAACAAATATGTTCAACACCAAAGTCGGCCGCATATAAAACCCATTAGGTCACGGGAGGAAGGTGCTTTAACAAGCACCTTTTTTTTGTTCTTGATTTCGAAAGTAAAAGACATCATCGAAATAGTCGAAGAGATAGCCCCTCAAAGCGAATCCGAAAAGTGGGACAACCCGGGTCTTCAGGTAGGCGATATGAACGCCGATGTGAGATGCGTCGCCGTCGCCCTCGATCCCGTCATCGAAAGCGTCTCGAAGTCAATCGACAAGGAAGCAGACCTCCTCGTTACCCACCATCCGCTGATCTTCCCGAACATAAGTCTTATCGAGACAAACCGAGGAGTTGGAAAAATCATAAGGCTTGCCATAGATAACTCTCTTACCATTTACAGCGCCCACACGAACTTCGACCGCTCGCCTAATGGAACCAACCTCGTCCTGTCCGAGGCTCTCGGATTGATCGAGGTCGGTCCGATCCTTAAGGTCGAAGGCCCAATGTCAAAGGAAGACTTCTCGGTCGCGGTCGGGAGACTTCCCGAAACGGTGAGCCTTCGCGATTTCGCCGCTTCCGTAAAGGATAAGCTGAACTCCCCCTGCGTGAGAATCGTGGGCGACAAAAACATGAAGGTTGCAAGAGTGGCCGTCTGCGGGGGGAGCGGGGGGGACTTCATCAAGAGGATAGCTGAGGCCGGTGTAGATGCCTTCGTTACCGGAGAAGTAAAATACCACGACGCCCTCCTCGTGAAGGATATGGCTGAAGACGGATCATCCTCCATGGGCCTCATCGAGGCGGGGCACTTCCATACCGAAGAGGTGGCCGTCTCCCGGCTTGCAAATATCATTTCCGAGGGGGCATCAAAGAGGGGTTTTAAAATTGACGTCCTGGCGATCGAGGGGAAAGACCCGTTTTCATACATTCATTGTTGAGACTTTCAAAATGTCACTCAAGACTCGAAACAAAGACAAAATTTATCGTTTTGAATAGATAGAAAATTTACGTGACAAGGGAGGAAATAATTTGAAAGAGGATATTCAACAGCTAATAAACCTTCAGGAGATAGATCTCGAGCTCGAGACAATAAGGAGAGAAAGGGATCAAATTCCGACTAAAATCGCCTCCCTCAATCGAGAACTGCAAGACCTCGAGACCGAGCTCGCCAGTGAAAAAGAGCGCCTGGACGAAGACGAAAAAGAGAAGAAGCTGAAGGAGACCGAGCTCAGGGACGAGGAGGAAAAGCTCAAGAAGTCGAGAGACAAGCTCAACGCTGTCAAAACAAACAAGGAATATAAAGCGGTCCTAAAGGAGGTCGAAGATCACAACAAACAGAACTCCCTCCTTGAGGAGCGAATACTCGTCTTGATGGACCAACTCGATTCTCTGAGGAATACGGTGAATGGGCTGGAGTCCAGATTGGTAGAGAGGAGAGCGGAGATAGGGACCGAGGTCGAGGGGCTCACAAAGAAGACGGAGGAGATTGACAAGTCGATCGAGTCGAAACAGGACGAAAGGGAAAAGCTCCTCGCGAAGATAGATCCAAAATATTCGGAGAACTATAACAGGCTTTCAAAGAGACTTGGGGGCACCGTGGTGGTCGGAGTATCAAGGGGAATCTGCACTGGATGCTATATGAATCTCCCCCCCCAGTTCTTTAACGAGATGTTGAGAGACCTGGACATCAAGGTGTGCCCCAACTGCAGCCGCCTCATATTCCTGAAAGAGGATGAGGCGGTGAAGAAGGCTTGATGATATACGGTTCGATATGACTGATAACAAAAAGAGAAGAAAGGCGGCCGAGCTCCTGTCCCGCCTCGCCGACGAGAGGACCATAGAGGACGTGGCTAGGCTTCTGAGCGACATTAGTCGGGAAGAGATCGAGGAGCTCCTCCGCTTTGCGGAATCCGAGATTTCGCCCAAAAGCGCCAAAAACGATATTAAAGGCAAGGCCTGCGTCCTCTTCGTCGACGGCGCCTCGATGGGAAATCCGGGCCCCGCAGGCGCCGGGGCCGTGATTCAAAACGCGGACGGCAAAGAGCTCGCCGCAATCTCGAAAAATCTCGGCACGGCCACGAGCAACGTCGCGGAATACAGGGCGCTGATCCTGGGCCTCAAAGAAGTCAAAAAGCTCGGCTTTGCCTCGGTCAGGATATTTACCGACTCCGAGCTGATGGCGAATCAGGTGGGCGGCATTTGGCGCATCAAGGACGAGAAGCTTAAGCTCCTTGCGGCCGAGGCGATGGATATCTTGGAAAAATTCGATCACCATGAAATAACCGCCGTAAAAAGGAGCAATAACAGGAGGGCGGACAAGCTCGCCAAGCGCGCGGCGGACATGGGAGAGTAAAGGGATCCGCTTTTGACCGCAAAAGCGCTATAATAATGTTTGATTACATGTCAACCAATTTTCAAAAAAAGGTCCTCAAAACCACACTAAGATATTGTGTGACACAAATACAAACTTCTGTTATAATTGAACATTATGTAAAAAAGAGCCGGAGCGGGCAAGGCGGTCGCCGGCGGATTGCAACAGATCCGCGGGAGGAAAGTCCGAGCTCCATAGGGCGAAGGTGCTGGGTAACACCCAGTGGGGGCAACCCCAAGGAAAGTGCCGCAGAAAATATACCGCCGTGAAACATTGTTTCCCGGTAAGGGTGAAAAGGCGAGGTAAGAGCTCACCGCGGTCCGGGCGACCGGACCGGCACGGTAAACCCCACCTGGAGCAAGACCAAATAGGGAGGCTTTGGCCGGCCCGGCTCGCCTCCGGGTAGGTCGCTTGAGGCCGCGGGCAACCGCGGTCGTAGATGAATGATCGCCGCCCCCGACCTTGCGTCGGGGGAACAGAACTCGGCTTACTGCCCGCTCCGGTTTTTAAAACAATATGTCAGTTTTTTTGTATGTTTTATGACAGATTGATCATTTACAGATCGTTTTTTAAAGGAGTTACCCATGTCTAAGAAGAGAGGATTTCTCAAAACCGTATTGTATATTGTCGCTATCTTTGTCGCGGCGTTCTTTCTGATTGTGTCGGTTTTCCCGAGGATACCTCTGATAGGAAAGACGACCGAGAGCAAGGTCTATATCGCCCTCGGCTTTCACACCAACCTCTACCACTCGTATCGAATTGACACGAACGACGAGGCGGGTTTCGGAAAGGACATCCGGATCATAAGAGACATCATAAAGACGATGGACGAATACAACGAAAAGGGCTCCAAGGTCTGCGGTGTCTGGGACATCGAAAACCTCTTCTCCCTCCAGGAGATGCTTCCCGAATATGCCCCCGACATCATAGATTCGATCAAGAGACGCGTTGCCGCGGGAAGAGACGAGGTTATCGTCATGTCGTACAACAATGCCCTGACATCCGCACTGACCGAGGAGGAATTCACCGACTCGGTCTCCAGGGCGATAACGAATCCGGACGGCAGCGGCGTCCTTGACATCTTCGGGGAGTACTCGCCCATCGTCCGCCCCCAGGAGGTGATGACGACCCCCGGAAATTTCGCCCTGTATAAAAAGCTCGGGATCAAGGCGGTCGTCCTCTACTACAGCGCCATACCCTTTGACGCGTTCAGGGTCTTCGTCCCGCCTTTGACATACGAGGAGGCCATGAATCCCCTGACCTACAAAAACAAGGATACCGGCGAGGAGATAACAGTGATACCCGCCTACAATCAGGGAGACCTGATCGAGAACGTCTCAATCACCAAGTGGGCGAGGGACGTTCACAGAAAGCAGCTCCGGGGGAAGATAAAGGGCGACGTCCTGATCTTCATCAACGCCGACGCCGACGACTCCTACTGGGCGGGCTACACCCTTCCCGGATACATGAAGTGGCTCCCAAATACCGGGGGCATCTCACAGCTCATCGAAGAGGTCGACGCCCTCGACTACGCCGAGTTCACGACCCTGAAGGACTACCTGGAAAACCACAAGCCGGTGGGCAAGGTCTCCTTCGGCCAGGACACCGCCGACGGCAACTTCAACGGGTACGACTCCTGGGCGCAGAAGATCACCAACCACGAATACTGGACAAAGATCGCCAAGGACAGGAGAAACCACAGGGACGTTAAGCTTATAAACCTCGCCTTGGGAGACGGGAAAGCCCCGGATACGGAAAGCCTTCTCAAGGAATCCTACGAGCTTCGTCTCAGGGCGCTCTCCACCACGAACTTCGGAATGGCGGCCCCGTTTCTGGCAAAGAGCAGGGAGCGGGTGGCCGAAAAGATAATCGACGAGATGGTCGAGAAGTCGGACGCGGCGGAGGAGGAGGCCCTTGAGGCCCTCTCGAAAAAACTGAACTCTACGCCCTCCCCCTCGCCTTCGGTGGAGGTGATGAAGTTTGTTGACTCCTTCATTATCTTGAAGGATGAAACCGCACCGGCTCCCCGGTTTGCCTTCGTCACCCTCGACCTCACCGGCCTCGAGGTGGTGGAAGACCGCTTCTTGATCCTGAACGACGAGCTCAACGTCAAGATCCCCCTCGTTGTCAGGGCCTTCAGGGACAGGGACAACTTCCTGACCAGGGTCAAGCTTTTCATCAACGAGCCGGAGCTCTCCAAGACCCTCTTCCTATTTACCACCAAACTCCCCGTCGAGAGGAGGAAAAATCCGTCGTCGACCGCGGGCGCCGGGGTTCTGAGGAACAAAGAGATCGTCGTTGAGGTCACGAAGAACGGGGTAATAAACGGCGTATACATGGACGACGTAAAGCGTCTCGACTACAAGAGCTTCTTTCCGAGGATCGTCTACAAGAAAGGGGAAGAGCTTATCGATCTTGCCCCCGGAAAGCTTGACTACGAGATCCTGAATGACGGGGTCGAGGGGGTCGCGGTCATCAGGGTGTTCGGCGACTTTGACATCCCCGCCGTAAAGGGGGGAAAACCGGGATCGATCGACTATATCTTCACCCTGATAGACGGCATCGAGTACCTCTTTATGGAGGGGAGGATAGATTATCCCGAGACCCCCGTAAACGACCTCTTAGGAGGCGGAAACGTGCCCATGCTCCTGAGGAGGATCGACAGGGGATGGTACGAAGCTGCGCCGGCGGAGCTGATCTTTACGGGCAAGGCGGACAAGAAAAAACCGTTTAAGGTCATAAAGAGGAACTTCCTCGGCGTCGAGTCCTCCTACGCCGTGGACTACTTCCGTAACTCCAACGATAACCTGAACCTCGCCAGCATAAACAACCACATCACGGCGGGCTACGTTGCGCTTTCCGGCACGAACGGCGGGATCGCCGTGGGCACCGATGACCGCGAAAAGGCGAACTTCGCCTTCTGCCCCATGAAGATGAGCTACGACAAGGAGAAGGACGCCTTTTCCATAAGGCTGAATCCCTTCGGGGCGTACTTCGGCGAGCAGTACCGCTTTCCGACCTGGGGAACGGGACTGGGGCGAGAGGCCGCCGTGGCGTCGGGCCAACAGTACCACAGCTCCGCCCCCACCTACAACGGCTACGCGGGTAACTTCTCGCTGATGATCTCCTTCTTCAACGGGAAGGAGCTTCCCAAGAGGGCGAAAAACGACCTCATATCGTTCTCGGAGCCGCCCCTCATCGTCACGGGTGGGAGGGCGAAGATCGTAAGCATGGAGTGCTGCACAAAGCCTCCCGCCGCGCCGAGGGGACTCCTTGCCTCCTCCAAGGACGGAAGCACCTACATCCTCTGGGACAAGGCCCCGGGCAAGCCGACCGGCTACAGGGTGCATCTTGGCAGGCAGACCGGGAATTACGACGAGACCTTCGAGACGGGCGACGTCAACTTGGTCCTCACCGACCTGACCGAGGGGAGCGCCTACTTCGTGACGGTTGGGGCGATCTTTGCGGATGGAAAGGAGATAAAGACAGACGAGATCTCCTTTGTCGCCGGGGAGGCCGCGCCGAATGGGGGTCTGAGCCTTCCCATATCGCTCCAGCTGAAGGTCCTCTGGGCGGGGCTTTTGGCGATGATAAATTGAATTAAATTGAGGGAGAAGCAATATAAAGTCAGTGTAAACCTTATAGTGTAAACCAAATAGTTTAAACTAAAAAGGGGGGGTAAAGAGATGGACGTAGACGGACTTTACTTCGGAGACAACCTTGATGTCCTGCGGGATCACATCCCGGACGGCTCCGTAGACCTGGTCTATCTCGACCCCCCGTTCAACTCCAAGGCTACGTATGGTATACTATTTAAAGAACCTGATGGTACTCCTTCTCAGGCTCAGATAACCGCATTCGACGACACGTGGCACTGGACGGAGGAGGCCCAGCGGACGTTCGACGAGATAGTTAGGACGGCCCCCGCCGACGTGGTGGAGATGATGCGAGCCTTCATCCACTTCGTGGGGAGAAACGACATGATGGCCTACCTCACCATGATGTGCATAAGGCTCGTGGAGTTAAGAAGGGTGCTTAAGGACACCGGCTCCATATATCTCCACTGCGACCCCACCGCCAGCCATTACCTGAAGATCGTCATGGATACGATTTTTGGGAAAAATAACTTTAGGAATGAAATTACTTGGAAAAGAAAAACGGGACAAATAGAAACTAAAAATAGATTTGCTAACATCACAGACATTATTCTATTTTTCTCGAAAAGTGATTCCAATATATACAACCCACAATTCAATTTTGAAGCAGCAGGTTATACGGAATACATTGACAAGTTTTTTAAATATACTGACGAAAAAGGTAGAAGGTATAGGATCGCTGACCTCTCAAACCCCGCACCAAGACCGAATCTCATGTATGAGTACAAAGGATATAAGCCTCCTAAAAAAGGTTGGGCAATTTCAAAGGAAAAGATGGAGCAATTTGAAAGAGAAGGAAGGCTTCATTTTCCTAAAAGTAAGGAAGGCAGAATACAAAGAAGAAGATTTTTAGATGAATTAAAAGGTAAGCCTGTTCAAAATCTGTGGGATGATATTGAGATGATAAGCTCTCATTCTGCTGAGAGACTCGGCTATCCCACACAAAAGCCATTAGCCCTTTTGGAGCGTATAATCAACGCCTCGTCGAACGAGGGGGACATCGTCCTCGACCCCTTCTGCGGCTGCGGTACGGCGACCATCGCCGCCGAAAAGCTGAAGCGAAGGTGGATAGGAATAGACATTACCCATCTGTCAATCAACCTCATCAAGTTTCGCCTTAAAGACGCCTTCGGCCTTGAGCCTAAAAAAGACTACACGATCATCGGGGAGCCGGAGGCCCTCTCCGGCGCAAGGGAGCTCGCGAAGCTGAACCGCTACCAGTTCCAGTGGTGGGCTCTGTCGCTTATCAACGCCCGCCCCTACGGCGATAAGAAGAAGGGGGCGGACACCGGCATCGACGGATACCTCTACTTCTCGGATGAAAAGGATGAATACAAGAAGGCGGTCGTTCAGGTAAAAAGCGGAACTATTGGTGTAAAGGATATTCGCGATCTGGGGCACGTGATAGACCGCGAGGACTCCGATATAGGAATTTTCATCACGCTTGAACAGCCCACAAGGCCGATGATAACCGAGGCCGCCGGCAAGGGGTTTTACTCGTCTAAGTACTGGAACAAGGAATACCCGAAGATACAAATTCTGACTATAGAGGAATTGCTTTCAGGCAAACAGCCGAACATCCCGGCAAAGCTCCCCTCCCACAAAAAGGCGGAAAGGGCTGAGACAACCAAGCAGCACGAGCTGTTGGAATAGACTATTATTATTTATTCTCTCATTCCCGACCCAACCGGCAATTATGCTGTCATTCCCGACTCGATCGGAAACTTAGATTGATATCATTGCCGTATCCCCACACCCGCAAAACGACAAGCGCTCCTGGATTCCCGCTTTCGCGGGAATGACACGGGATGCTTCCCACCTTCGCGGGAATGACAATGGTTTTTTTATGCTGTCATTCCCGACCTGATCGGAAACTTAGATTGATATCATTGCCGTATTCCAACACCCGCAAAACAACAAGCGCTCCTGGATTCCCGCTTTCGCGGGAATGACATGGGATGCTTCCACCTTCGCGGGAATGACAATGGTTTTTTTATGCTGTCATTCCCGACCTGATCGGGAATCCAGTAAAAATTAAATTATCTTATAGTATAAATCTTTCCATTCTGGATTATTCTTTTCTATCAATTCTAGTTTCCATTTTCTGTTCCATTTCTTCAGAAGCTTTTCCCTTTCTATCGCTGATTCGACACTGTTCGTCTCCTCATAATATACAAGAATGTGAATGCCGTACTTTTGTGTGAAACCATCAACAAGGTTGTTTTTGTGTTCGTATACACGTTTTGTCAAATCGTTAGTGACACCAATGTAAAGTGTTCCATTTCGTTTGTTTGCCAGAATGTAAACGTAATAGGATTTCATATTAATACTTTTCTGGATTCCTTCTATACTTTCATTCCAAACTCGATTGGGAATTTGTGCTGTCATTCCCGACCTGATCGGGAATCCAGATTGATATTATTGCCGTATTCCCACACCTGCAAAACGACAATCCCCCTGGATTCCCGCTTTCGCGGGAATGACACTGGATGCTTCCACCTTCGCGGGAATGACATTTTGTACTTCCCCCCGTCCCCCCCCCGCATAATCAATCCCCCCCACCCGGCTTACGAGCACTATTGAGCAACGAGAACGATCAGCCAACAGCCCGACCCTAAATCCCCAAGAGCGCCCTTGCGTTCTCCCCCTTTATCTTCGTCTTGAACTCATCCGAGATATTTACGGCGTCAAGGGCGTCCAGCGTCTCCTTGAAACCCTTCAGCGGGTTGTCGGAGGCGAACAGCACCTTCCCCTCGGCGTTGAACCGTAAGTAAGCCTCCCACGGCAGGTAGTCGTAGAGGTTCGGGTACGCCGAGATGTCTATGTAGACATTCGGGTGGCGCACCGCAACCGACCACGCCTCCCAGTGCCACGGGAAGCCGCAGTGCCCCATCACGATCTTGAGCTTCGGGTACCTGAGGGCCACCGGCTCTATCAGCATCGGGTGGCCCAACCGGGCGTCGGAGCCGGGCGTGGAGAGCTGGTGGGCGGTGTGCGTCCAGACGATGATGCCAAGCTCCAGCGCCCTCTCCCAGAGGGGGTTGAACCTGGGATCTGCGAAGTTAAAGAGCTGCATCGGCGGGACGAGCTTCAGCCCCACGCACCCAAGCTCCTCAACGGCACGGGTCAGCTCGTCGACGGCCGCCCTCCCCTTGGAGGGATCGACGCCGGCAAAGGGAATGAACCTGTCCGGGTGCTCCTTAGCCAGCCGCGAGACGTCCTCGTTTGTCACGGCGATCACGCCGGACGCCGTGGTGTAGTCCGCCGCGACGATCACCGCCTTGTCCACCCCCGCGTCGTCCATGTCCTTGATAATGTCGCCGACGGTTCGCTGGGTAAAAATATACTCGAACATCGCCGCGATGTTCTTGAACCTGTCCTTGTCGATCATGTCCCCGTAAAGCCTCTCCGCCGCGCCGTTAAACCCGGGTAAAATCGTGGCTTCCTTGCAGAATGGATGTATGTGCATATCGATTATCATATCTCCCCCCTCTAATTTTTTGTAGATTATATTTGGTGCCGGGGCTTTGTGCAACAGTTTTTGAAATATTTTCGTTGACTTTTTACAAACTTGATGTAGGCTGTATCTGTATCAACAATCGGCAGCACAAAAGATAAGGTATTAAAAAAACTTCTTTCATGGGGGTCTTGTAATGTCGAAAAAAGGGGACGCGAAAAAAGGGGACGCGAAGAAGAGAGGCGCAGCGGCCGCAATACTAAGGATAGCCCTGTTTGTGACGATTACGCTTGTTGTCGTGTTTTCGGCACTCCTCCTCTACGCGTGGGTTAAGCGTCCCGTTGCGCTACCTCCCCACATCGTGGATCGGGGCGTCCCCTGGGAGACGGGCGAGCTGACATACGATGGCGATGGGAAACTGGTCGTATACATGGGGGACGAGGCCGTCCTCCCAAACGGGAGTTCCGTTGAGTTGAGAGACCCGATCTACAGCGTTATCTTGGGCCAGGATCGCCCGATGATCGTCTACCTCCCGCCGGGATACGACGAGAAGGGTAAGGAGTGCCCACTTCTGATCGCCCTTCACGGAAACGGCGGCAGGGCCCAGAGCTGGATTAGACACCTCGTAGGTCCGATGGAGTCCGCCTTCAAGAAAGGGACGATGCCCCCGACGGTTATCGTGTCGGTCGATTTTTCCATCTCGGGGAACGGCAAGGACGACCCGAAGACTCCCTACGACGACCGGCGTGGAACGAGATACGTCAACAGCAATCTGGGGCGCTTCGAGGATCACTTCACCAGGGATATAATCCCCTTCGTCTTTTCCAATTTCAACGTGAGCACAAACCCGGACAAGATCGCCATGATCGGAAACTCGATGGGGGGATTCGGGGTGCTATATTACGCCCTGAACCACCCCAGGCTCTCCAACAACCTCGTCCTGATATACCCCTCCGCGGACACCCGTTACAGCATCGCCGGGAACAGGATGGTAGATTACGACCCGAATAAATACGAGCCGATCACCTCGGACGACCCGAACAGGATAGTGAACGCATCGGTCTTCGGGGGGCTGTTCGGCATAACCGAGGAGTGGATGTACTACGCCGTCTTTGACAGCGATAAAACCCCCGGCGAGGTGTGGCAGGAGGACAGGCCGGTCTGGGAACGGCTGATGGTGGTAAATCCGGTGGAGACCCTCGAGTGCCGCCCGCCCGATTTATCAAATCAGAGCTACTACATCATAGTCGGGAGCGAGGACGACTTTAACTCCGATGCATATATGCCGATCTTGGTCCCGCGCCTGATCAACGCCGGGGCGAAGGTGTATCCTGAAAAGAACATCATCGAGGGGGGGCGCCACGACGACAAGTTTGTGAACGACAACATCGACAATATAATTTTGTGGCTCGGGAAAAGGCTTGAAGGTCGAGCGGAGAACTGAGCCGATAAGCGACGCATTATTCCTTGCATGTTATCCGGCCTTCGATTTGTTTTTAGGTTTCTTTATTTTGGTGTTCAACATTCTGCCAATAAGAAACTCGTTTTAAGAAAATATTTCAAAAAAATACGTTCTCAAAGAAATATGTTTTTAAAAAATAGTATTACGCTCAAGGAGAGCAAGCCATGACAAAAGGGAGTGAAACGATAAAAGATTCAGTAGTCAGAATCGCGATAGGCGTCGCGGTTATTCTTTCAGCCGTGGTCATTATCCTCTTCATAGTCGGCCTGATAATGCACCCCGTTCCCACATCCCTCACCCTATTGAACAGGTACGCCCCCTGGGAAGACAAAGCCCCCGAATACAACGGCGACGGGAAGATGATGGTCTTCATGGCGGGTAACGACCCCGCCCTGCCCAAGGGCGACTCCGTTGTTCTGGGAGACCCGATATACAGCAGGTTTCTCGGAAAGGAGAGGCCCCTCATCGTCTACCTGCCGCCGGGATACGAGGAGACGGAAGAGCCCTACCCGGTAATATTTGCCCTCCACGGCTTTGCGAGCAGGGGACAGACATGGGTGAACATCCTGATTGAGCCGATGGAAAAGGCGATAAAGGATGGAACATTGCCCCCCTCGGTCGTCGTCTTTCCCGATTTCTCCGTCTCCGCCGACGGAAGGGACGACCCCATGACGAAGTACGACGAGAGGGGCGGAAGCTTCTACATCAACAGCAACCTGGGGCGCTTCGAGGATCACTTCTTCAAGGAGATCGTTAACTTCGTGATTTATAACTTCAACGTTCGCATCGACCCTGAGGGGATCGTCCTGATGGGAAGCTCCATGGGGGGATACGGGACCATTTACTACGGGATAACACACCCCCACTTCTCCCACATACTGGTGCCCATCTACCCCGCGGCCGACCTGAGATACGGCATCGACGGGGACAAGCTCGCCGACTACGACCCGGATCACTACGCCCCCATCGACTACGACGACCCGAAGAGGGTGGTAAACGGCGCCGTGATGGGGGGGCTGTTGGGCATAACCGAGGAGTGGATCTACTACAACGTCTTTGACAGCGACAAGTTTAGGGGAGACGCCTGGGATGAGGACAAGCCCGTCTGGGAGCGGATGATGGCAAATAATCCTGTGGAGATGATAAAATCGAGGGACGGAAACATGAGGGGACAGCGATATTACATCATTGTGGGGGACAAGGACGACTTCAACCTCGACGCCCACATCCCCATACTTGTTCCCCTCCTAACCAGCGCCGGGGCAAAGGTCTACCCAAAAGAAAACATCATCCCCGGCGGCAGGCACAATCCAAAATTCGTAGAGGCCCACATCGAAGAGATTCTGAAGTGGATCGGGGATGAACTCAAAGGCGGCATAAAAGAATAATTTGAAAATCGAGTTACAAGATTGGAGTTGTCATGAAAAAGGACGTTACGATTATCGGCGCGGGCCTCTCCGGGATGACGGCCGGGATAATACTGGCGCGGGAGGGCTACAAAGTCAATATCTTGGATGCGGAAAAGAAGATCGGCGGGTCGCCCAAGCTCCACCCCTCAGTCCATACGACGCCTTGTCAGCTCGAGGAGCTGATCGACTACGTCGGCTTCGACCTGAACGAGGGCTTCATAAAGTGCGACCCCTACCCCAGGTTCTACTACAAGAAGAAGCTTTTGAAGTTCCCCCCATACGTTAAGCACAACACCGCCTACAGCGTCGAGCGGGGGCCGAGACCCACATCCATCGACAACCACCTCTTCAGGATCGCGGTGGACGCGGGCGTGGTATTCGACTTCGGAAAGAGGATGAAGTTCGAAGACCTCAAGCCCGGGACGATCTTGGCGACCGGACTTAACCCGAAAGGGTACGAAAAGCTGAGGATCGAGTACCGGAAGATATACGGCTACTGGTCATCGAGGGAGATAAAGGCAAAAAACGCCTCGGCGGAGGTCTTCATGGGGCCCTTCACGAACGACTACGGCTATACTTCCCAGGTAAACGGCCTGGACTACTCGCTCCTCTTCTCCCACAGGGAGATAACCAAAAAAGACCTCGCCGATTACCTGAAGATGCTCGACGCCGTGGGGATCGAGAAATATCCTACGCCGTGGATTAAGGAGGAGATGGGTATACCCGCCGAGCCGAAGCTCTTCATGAACGACCTGGTTCTCGCCGGGACGCTTTCGGGGATGATCGAGCCGTTCTGGGGCTACGGGATCGTCGGCGCGATAATATCGGGTGGGATCGCGGCGAAGACCGTGATCAACCCGGAAGCCGGAATCGCCGACTACAATATGTTCACGAGGGGCTTCAAGAAGAAGATGCTCCGCCGCGACAAGTTCTCCAACCAGTCAGACTTCATGCGGGGATTTTTAACGAAGGCGGGCCTCTACTACGCCCGGCTCCAGTGCGTCTTCAACAAGAAGCTTGCCCAAAGCCCGAGAGAGCCGCTGAGGTGGTTTCGGTGAGGGGGGGAGGAGTTATTTGTTTTTAGCTATTTTTCTCTTTTGATGATGCTTCTTCATTTTCTGATTCTATTTTTATGAATCTTTCTAATATCATTTTATTTAATTTTAAAAGTAATTCTACTTTTTGAAAATCTTCTTCTTTAGTTAAATCAAGTTGTGCTAAAAATTCTGTTAGTTTATCAATAATTATATCTTCCAATTCATGTTTCAATTCATTTTTTTCTTCTTCAGGAATATCTTTGAATTTTTCTAAATTTTCGCTCGATTTAATATTG